>JACIWT010000027.1 GCA_014360825.1 Chloroflexota bacterium
CTAAGTCTGGGATAAGAACCGGAGGCCCAGCAATGCTTGCTGGGCCTCATTCAGTGCGGAGAGTACCCAGGAGTAATGCGCAAGTTGACGCCAGACTCGATTCGGTGCATACTAAGCAGCAATCTCATCGCAGTAGGAGAGGTGATATGACAGCACAGAAACACCTGGTTACTGGGCCCACTTTTGAGGAAATGCTACACCCCAACAAGATTGACCCGGCTATTCGCAGAAAAGCGCTCGAAATGGCCAAAGTGGATCCTCTCGACCCCATCAATCTCTTCAACATCACCTGGCGAGATGCCAACGACCATATCTACTACGAAGTGCTCCCTTCCGAACTAACAGGCGTGGATGCACCCATTGTCGTCTTGTATGCTAAAGACTTCCCCACCGGCAGTCATAAGGTTGGCGCTACCTACTCCGTGCTCATAGAGAAGGAACTTACGGGCGAGGTGGACCCCCGCATCCATACGCTGGTCTGGCCATCCACTGGCAACTATGGCATCGGCGGAGCCTGGGTTGGCTGTCGCATGGCCTTCGACTCGATCGTCATCCTGCCCGCTGGCATGAGCCAGGAGCGTTTCGAACAGATCGAACGTTACGGCGCTCGGGTCATTAAAACGCCAGGCTGTGAGAGCAATGTGAAAGAAATTTATGACAAGTGCTGGGAACTGCGCCGTTCCGATCCCAAGGTGAGGGTCCTCAATCAATTCGAGGTCTTCGGCAACTATCGATTCCATTACTATGTCACGGGCAATACCATCATCGAACTAGCCGCCGAACTCGAAAAACAGGGCATCGGCAAGGGCAAAGTGGCCGCCTTCGTCTCCGCCATGGGCTCAGCCGGGACAATCGCCGCTGGCGACCGGCTAAAGCAAGAGTGGCCCGACCACAAGATCGTGGGCTTGGAACCCATCCAATGCCCGACGCTTTATTGGAACGGCTATGGCGAGCACGATATCCAGGGCATCGGTGATAAACACGCCACCTGGATTCACAACGTGATGAACATGGACGCGCTCATGTGCATTGACGACATCGAGTGCAAGAAAGGGCTACAGGTACTGGTCGAAGAGGCGGGTTGGCAGGCCATGACCAAACGACTGGGCATCGCAGAAAGCAAAGTGAGGGTATTGGCGACCATTTTCGGCATATCAGGGGTTTGTAACGTACTGGGTGCTATCAAGACCGTCAAGTGGTACGGGTTTGGAAAAGACGATGTGGTGGTGACTATCTGCACCGATGCCATTGACCGCTACTATTCAGTCATGGCGCAACTGACAGAAAAGTACGGGCGAATGGACGAGGTCGAGGCAGCCATTCGCCTGGAAAGCATATTCCATGGCCAGAAGTTGGATTGGATCGCCGAAGGGACGCGAGAGGCACGGCGGCGGTGGCATAACCTGAAGTATTACACCTGGGTGGAACAGCAAGGCAAGACAGTGGAGGAACTGAATGCCCAACTGGATCCCGCCTTCTGGGAGGCAGAGCAGGCCCGCGTGGCCGAGGTGGACCGGCTCATCCTGGAAGCACGGAGGACCTCCTAGGTCATTGTTTCACGACAAAACGCAGTAATGGAAAACCGACATTCATATTGTTAAGAATATTTATCAAGACCGCGGAGGCATCAGGGGATCTCTGTGGATTTTGGCGCTCTCAGCGGTGAGTTTGGGAGATGTCCTGAAAACAAAGTTAGCGGCTAAGACCGCTGAACGGGAGGGAAAAATGGAAGTCGAAATCCAGTACCGGCCGTCGTATTCGCTGGCAGTGGCCAGGCTGGCCGGCAATGAGAAAATCCGCGTGGAAGCGGGTTCAATGGTTAGCATGTCTGACGGCGTGACCCTGCAAACGGACATGGCGGGCGGACTGTTAAGTTCGCTCAAGCGTTCCATCTTGGGCGGCGAGAGTTTCTTCATGAACACCTACACCGCTCCGGCTCAGGGCGGCATACTCATGCTGGCCCCGGCGCTGCCCGGCGACCTGTACGTCCTGGAACTGAAGGGCGACACGCTACTGGTGCAGTCTGGCTCCTACGTGGCTTCGGCGGAAGGGGTAGAGATTGACACCAAGTTCGGTGGGGCCAAAACCTTCTTCGCCAGTGAGGGGCTGTTCCTGCTCAAGTGCAGTGGGCATGGCCAACTCATCCTTTCAAGTTACGGTGCCATCCATGAATTCACACTGGGGTCAGGCGAGAAGTTCACCGTGGACACAGGCCACCTGGTGGCCTTCGACCAAGACATTGGCTTCCAGGTGCGGGCTGTGGGCGGGCTCAAGTCCACCCTGTTCAGCGGCGAGGGCCTGGTAGTAGACCTGACTGGCCCTGGCAAGGTGCTCATGCAGACGCGCAGCACGGACGCCTTCCTCTCCTGGCTCATGCCCGAAGTGCAACGCCGCCTGCCCCGCCGGGAGTAAGAAGGATTTTCAACCGCCGAGCACACGGAGAGCATGACGGGGTCGGAAAGTCCCGGTGAAGTCTTAGCGGGATGCGGCAAGGTAAATTTGTACACTCGTGCGCGAGCGATAGTCGTTATCTAACCCAGCGGACTGCAGTCGGCCATGCCGCCACGCTGCCAGGAGGTAGGTATAGATCATAGTCAGGCGCACGTCCTTGAGGCCCCATTCCTGTACGATGCGGATATCGTAGGGGCGAAGTAGCGCTTCGCCTTCGGCATATCCGGCCGACCTGGACCGCGCTGCCGACCTGGACGGCGATGGAGATGCCGACCTGATAGCAGTCGGAAGAGATGCCAACCAAGTCGCCTGGTGGAAGAGCGATGCCAGCGGGCTTTATCTCGTCCATCTGCCGGTCGTAGTTAGACAGTGAAGCACACTTAAGGAGAGTATCCGGTTCCGGGCACCTGGGCGCTAACATTGGGTTGGCCCGTATGTTTGAGAAACCTATTTCCGTAGCAGGTTGAGAACGGGTAAAGGTGGCACAAAAGCGAGCTTTAGAGCCATCCGATTGCGGTGAGGAAGAAAATCAGTCAGATCGCCGAGCGTTATGTGCAAGCATATGCTGGATATTAGCAAGAGGGTGTTTGAAATCTTGAAAACCGGAGGAAGAAAAGATGGGTCAAAGGATTGAGTTCACTCGCAATTACTCCGACCTGAGCACCAACCAAGGATTTCAGTTCGAATTCTTCTGCGACCGTTGCGGAACGGGGTACCGCACCCGTTTTCAGCCTTCTACCTTGGGGACGGTTTCCAGCGTATTGGACGCAGCGGGCAGCCTGTTCGGTGGGGTATTGGGACGAGCAGCCGATCTCGGTGAACACGCGCGTTCCGCAACGTGGGAAAAGGCCCACGATGAGGCTTTCATCAAGGCTGCAGAGGAAATCAAGCCGGAATTCATCCAGTGCCCGCGCTGCTCCGCATGGGTGTGTCGCAAGAGTTGCTGGAACGCAAACAAGGGCCTATGCAAAGAGTGCGCGCCTGACCTGGGAGTAGAAATGGCTGCCGCGCAGGCCAGCCGGACCGTCGAGGAGATCTGGGCGCATTCGAGGGTAGCCGAAGAGGACAGGGAAATGCTGAAAGAGAAGAGTTGGCGAGCGGGTGTGCGCGCAACCTGTCCGAACTGCAACGCCCCACTGGCAGCCAACGTGAAGTTCTGCCCAGAATGCGGCACGGAAATCCGGGCTGAAGCGCACTGCGCCCAGTGCGGGGCGAAACTGAGCCCGGGGGCAAAATTCTGCACGGAATGCGGAGCGAAAGTCAGGGCTTCGTAACCCTCTAAGCCAAGTGGTGGCGGCGGATATCGCCAGCGCACTGGTTTCGGTGAGGTTCCAGAGTGGGGTCCGCAGAGATGTGGAAGCCGTCTCCAGATAGCGACTGGTATTCACCGCCTGGAGACGGCCCGCACTTGATCCGCCATGACACTGCGATCACTCCGCTTCAATGATGCGGTAGGTGGAGTGCACCCGCGCCGTCTTGCTGAGCATGGCCCCCACCGAGCAGTACTTGGTCTCCGAGAGTTCTATGGCATGTTTTACTGCCGCCTCGCTCAGGTTACGCCCGGTCAGAATGTACTCAACTGCGATGTCGGTGTACACATTGGGTGGCTCGGGTGCTTGCTGGCCCGAGATGCGCACCCGCAGGCCGATGAGGTTCTGGCGCTTTTTGCGCATGATCTCCACAATGTCCACAGCCGTGCAACCGGCCATCGCCAGAAGCGCGGCCTCCATCGGGCTCATACCAGCGGGCGATTCTGCTGAGGGCACGTCGAACACGATAGAGTGCCCCGAACCTGCCTGGCCCAGAAAGCGTAGTCTGTCAATCCAGACCACTTCGCCACTCTTCTCAGCCATTGTCGTTGTCTCCGAAACAGCCTATTTGACGACAAAATTGAGCAAAACGAGCAGCGCGAACATGGCCACGGCGATGATGGCGATCCTGCGCAGATCCGCATATACGTAGCGGTATTCCTCGCCCAGATCTGCCACCGTGGCGGCCTTCGGCGCGGGAGTCAGCCGCACGACAGCAGTTGCCTCGGTCCTCTTTGTATCTGGCGCTGCGGTTACTGGCTGCGCCAGTTGCGCGCGGCGCATCTTCTTCGAGACCTTCTTGCGTTTCTTAGCCATTTTGTATCCTCTCTGCCAATTCTTCACGGCGTTCGCACCAACTCGGCGAACACCACGATTCGCTTCGTGTCCACCCGATAGGGATAACAAGTGATCAGCGTCAGTGTGGGTTCCCGCGTGGGATCCATCACGCTCACCTCTGTGGGTTCGACGATGCGTTTGCCGGCCACGCGGTAATGATAGGCTTTTTCCCCGGCGTATAGAATGACTTCATCGCCTACCTCGAGGCGATCCAAGTAACGAAAAACGGCACCGAACACGTCCACGTGGCCGGAAAGTACCACATTGCCGCGCTCTCCCGGGTTAGCCGAGCCGGGGTGGTGGCCCACACCCTTCTTCAATGCCTCCCAATCGTCGCCCTCCACCACAGGGGCATCCACCTTGATCTTAGAGATGACGATACGCGTAGCAGACTGGGGTCCCGGTGTCGGCAGGACAACAGGTGTCACCGGCCGTACCAGACTCTGATAGAATGGTGGTAGCGCGGCTGGCGTGGGCGGAAAAGAGCCAGGCAAAAAGGCAGCCTCGGTCGGTGTCGGGTAGGTTACGGTCTCAAATGCCTGGGCTGCCTCCCGGTTCAGCCTGTTCAGGCTGGACAGCGAATAACCCAGGATGGCAATAAGCCCGATTACCGCCGCGATCTCAACGAGGAGCAGAAAACTGTCGCGGATGCGCCGCCGCCCCTGGGGACTGAACGCTTCCTGCAAGCCCGCTGTGGCGATCTCGTAGAGCGATTTTCGTGTTAAGGGCTGCAGTTCGATGGACTCCAAGCGCACAGTCCTTGAACGCCATTTAGGAAGAGAACCCACAAGGCTGCCCTCCGAAGGCAAGTGCGAAGCAGGTACGTGCTGTGCCTCTAATGCCTCGGCGATGCGGCGCAGACGTACGGCGCTGCGCTTGATCCGCAACAAGGTCTCTAGTTCGTCAATTGACATCTCTTCAGAGGTCTTGTCGTCCACGGCTATGTGCTACTCTTGGTAATCTGGATGCCGCGTTGGGCCAGGGCCTCGAAGAAAGCCGCCGAGTCCAAACAACCCTCAGGGGCGAAGACGCCTTTCCGCTGGATCTCTCCTTTGGCCAGCATCCAGGCGCCGATAGCCGCTGGGATGCCTGTCAGTCGGCGCATCTTGTCAACGGCAGTGTAGGTGAGCACGCGCGGTATTCCTCGATCCCGACCAAACACATCCACCCGTGCTGCCGAAAGGGCAATGCCACCTGCGCCCAAAATGCCCTCCAGTGACCAGATCAGACGGGAGAGGCGGTCAATCTTGGTGGGTGTGTTCGTTAGGCCTAATCTCACAAATACATCACCGAGCCAGTTGTTCCACGCCGGGGTGAGCGCGCCTTTGAGTGAGACCGTCTTGACCTGGAAATAACGGGGGATGGTTATCGGCTCGGGGTGGCCACAGTGAAATACCTCGATGTCGCCAAAGGGTTCTGGGAAGCGCACTACTTCTCTGCCAGTGCCCGCTCGGACGCGGGTCCACTGACCATTCTGATATGTGGGCACATCGCCAGTGATAGCGTAGAAGACGTGTTTAACGACCGCCAGCCCTTCGGCATCCTGCGCACTGCCAACCCAGGCCACTCTGATCTCATCCACTTCGTCCAATTGCAACGCGCCGTCGCGGGCCATCAGATTGGTGATGCCCGGCGTCCACCCTAGGCCAGTGATGAGAGTAACTCCAGCCGACTTGGCATCCTCGTGCATGGCGAGGACTTCATCCAGAGGGCCATAGTCATCGCAGATGTCCACATAGTTCACGCCTGCTTTCACCGCCGCCCGGGCGAGCCTGGGAGCAAAGCGATAAAATGGTCCAATGCAGCCAACAGCAGCGTCCGCGCCGCGCAACACTTCCACGAGCGAAGTCTCATCGTTGGCGTCAACGAAGACGGCATTCACGCGTTCGCCCAATTCGTCAGCGTATTTTTGGGCTCTCTCGATGCGATAGTCAGCGATGGTCACCTGGGCATCGGTATGGGCTAGCAGATCCTGCACCACGCCTTTGCCCATGTCCCCGTATCCACCCAAGACCACGATTTTCATCTATGCCTCCCTTGTGTGAGTTCTCCTGCACGTGTATAAAGCGCTGATTGACAATAGCCTGGTTGCATTATATCCTCGCCGCTAAGGAGCGTCAAGCGGGGTGAGATTTCGCGCGGCGCCACACCAGGCTCAAGACTAGCCGCACCTCCTCTATACCCAACACCAGGGCAGCGATCGCATAGGTCACGAGACCCGCCAGGCCGGCCGTGCCAACGACCGTGAGTTTGGCAGCCAGGCTCGCTGGGTGAATGACGAGCCCCGATGTCGAAGATGACGAATGGGCCAGCCACAGTACCTCGCGCCCCCCGTTCGCCCAGAGCGCGACCAGCAAGGTCACCAAGGCCATCACCAGACTCGCCAAAGATGATTTCAACGTGGTGGATACCAGACTCATGTTACCCAACGAACCCACGTTTCGGCGCAGGAACCATAACATAAGTAGTGCGTGGCTGGCTAGTTGGATGGAATTCGCCAGTACCAACCCCATCCAGCTCCAGCCCAGCAGGAAGGAGAGCGTGGGTGCAACTGCAAGATAGATGGCAATGGCCAGGATGCCGACCACTACGGGGACCATCGTGTTTTTGCGAGAGTAGAAGGCAAAAATGAGGGGCAGGTCAATTGCCGCGAAAGGCATCCCAATCAGGTAAAAGCGGAGCGCGTTGGCAGTCTGTAAGGTATCGGTGGGGCTGAATGCTCGGTATTGGTAAAGCAGCGCCACGATCGGCACGGCCAGGATGAACAGGCCAGTAGTGGCGGGAATGATCAGCGAGAGGACCAGCCGCAAGCCCAATCCCAAGGTGCTTTTGAAGCGTTCGAGGTCATGGGCGGCATCAATTTGCGAGAGGGTGGGCAAGACGGCCATGGATACGGCAGTGGACACTAGGCCCAGCGGGAACTGAATAAGTCGCGTGGCGTATTCTTTCCAGGCAATGGCTTCCTCTACCGTTCGTGATGACCAGTTATAATCAAAAGCGATCTGCACCTGGCTGATGACCAGACTGACCAACACCGGCGCGTAAAGTTTTATGATGCGGCGCAGGCCAGGGTGTGATATGTCCAACGAGAAGTGCAATTTCGCGCCCCGCAACCCGGGTACTTGCACGCCCGCCATCAGGAATGCGCCCAACACCACTCCGATACTCAGGCTGGCAACATCCATGTGGCTGGCCAGGAGGAGAGCGCAGGCGATCCCCCCTATGTTGAAAACGGAGGCTGCCAGGGCCGGGTAGGTGAAAAGGTTCTGCGCGTAGAGCGTAGCCGTGAAGATGCCGGCGAGGACAAAAAAGAGCAACGAGGGCAGGATAAGGCGAATTAGTGTGGTAGTAAGCGCCTGCAACGGGGCATCAAACCCGCCACCGAAGAGCCAGGCGACCAGAGGCGCAATGATCTCCAGGAGGATGATAGTGATAATGGATATCACCACAGCCAGGCTGAGCATGACACTGGTGATGTGCCAGAGTTCGTCTTTGTCCTCGCCTGCTGCGTACTCGCTGAATACGGGCACTAGGGCAGCCGTTACCATGCCACCCACGAGGAGTTCGTAGATATTGCGCGGGATCTGGCCAGCGATGCGGAAGGCGCTCATGGAGCCACTGGCCCCAAACAGGTGAGCGTTGATCGTCTCGCGCAACTGCCCTAGCACGCGGCTGGTAATATTCCCTAAACCCACAATGGTCGCTGAGGCTGCGATGCTACGGCTTGTTTCTGCCTCGCTAGTAAATGGAGCGTCAACAGGGGTCATAGTTCACCCTTGCCCTGCTGGATTCTGCGGATGAGGTCACTGGTCGAGCGGCCTGGGAAATAGGGCAGAATCTTCACCTGCCCTCCATAGGCTTTGACAATGGGCCCCTCGGGCAAACCCTTGCCTGTCACATGCTCTTCCCAGCCGGCGTAATCGCCGCCCTTCACGTAGACATCGGGCTGAAGCGACTCGACCAATTGTTCTGCGGTTGGCTGGTCGAAGATGACCACGTAGTCCACGCATGATAGGGCAGCCAGTATCTCGGCCCGTTCATCTTGTGGTTGGATGGGATGGCCAGGACCCTTGATGGCCTGTGCAGAGGCGTCGCTATTCAGTCCAACGACGAGCACGTCGCCAAGCCGTCGCGCTGCCTGCAAGTAGCGTACGTGGCCAACGTGCAGCAGATCAAATACCCCATTGGTGAGCACGAAAGTCAGACCCTCGGCGCGCCAATCCTGACGCCGACGGGCGAGTTCGTCTGGGGAGAGGATTTTGGGATGGCGTGGTGAGGCGGAAAAATCCTGGCGCTCGATGAGTCTTGTCAACACCTCTCGGATTTTCATGGCGGCCCGAGCGCGATGGCTGATGCGGTTCTTGGTCTCGGCCGGCAACTCGGCCATAGTGCAACCCACCTCAGGGAGGTAGAAGACTGGATCATAGCCAAAACCGCCGGAGCCCGAAGGCTCAGTGGCAATCCGCCCCTCGCAGGTACCTTCGCGGACGTGGGCTTCGCCAGTGGGCGAGGCGAGAGCAATGGCACAGCGGAAGCGAGCAGTCCGCCTTTCCTCTGGCACACCTTTCAGATTGCGCAAGAGCAGCCGATAGCGGTCCTGGTCGCTGGCCTGTGGGCCGGCATACCGTGCGGAATGCACGCCGGGCGCGCCATTCAGAGCATCGACTTCCAGACCCGAATCATCTGCCAATGTCCACATGCCGCTGGCCCTGGCATAGGCCATAGCCTTGCGCAGCGCGTTCTGGGCATAACTCAGGCCGGACTCTTCCACCTTCTCCAGAAGGCCCAAGTCCGAGGGTAGCACGAGCGTGAGGTTAAGTCCGGCCAGGAGAGCAGCGTACTCTCTCACTTTGCCGGGGTTACCGGTGGCTATCAGCAACTTCATTATGATTCAGGCCCTAATTCATCCAGCGCTGCCCGCAATTCTGGAGGCAGGGGTGCGCTCAGAGTAACTCGCTCCCCTCCTCGCGGGCGCAAGAAGCCCAAACGCGCGGCGTGCAGGAATGGACGCCGTAGGTTGAATTTGGCACGCTTGCGCCCGTAGATTGGATCGCCAGCAATGGGGTGACCGATGGCCGCGAAGTGCACACGGATCTGATGAGTGCGTCCGGTGAGTGGTTCGGCTTCTATCAAGGTGTAGCCGTTATAATAACGAAGTACTCGATAGCGCGTCTGAGCCTCCCGCCCACCAGTGGACACCACAGCCATGCGTTGCCGGTGCTTGGGATCGCGGCCTAAGGGTGCATCAATCAAACCACGCGGCGGCTCTAAATGGCCTTCCACCAGTGCCACATAGACCTTTTCTACGGTGCGACGTTTGAATTGCGACTGCAAATGCCGATGGGCAACGTCGTTCTTAGCGACGATCATCAAACCCGAGGTATCCTTGTCCAAGCGGTGGACGATCCCAGGGCGAAGCGCGCCGCCAATTCCGGCCAGATCGGGACAGTGAGCCAGGATAGCATTGACCAGCGTACCCGACTCGTGTCCATGTGCCGGGTGGACAACCATCCCTGCGGGCTTGTTCACGACAATTAGGTCAGCATCTTCGTAGATGATATCCAAGGGGATGGGCTCGGGCTGTGCCTCTAAAGGAGCAGGCGGTGGAACACGAACCAGGACGTGCTCGCCTGCTCGCACCCTGTGGCTCGACCGGACAGCCCGCCCGTCTACGGTTACCAAGCCATCCTCGATCAGGCGTTGGAGATAAGAGCGCGAGAGATCAGGTAGTTTCTTGGCCAGATAGCGGTCCAGACGCACTCCACCTTCCGTTACGAATAGTTTTTCGATTCTCTCCCCACTGTCTGACATTCAACGCCTTAGCAAACGGACGGGGCATAAGCGAGAGACGAGGGATGAACCACGACAAATGTCCTCCTACGGATTACCCGTCATTCGTCAAAGCCCCATCTCGCAGGAGATGATAAGCCAGAAGTAATACGCCAAAAACCATGCAACCATCTGCGATGTTAGAGACTGGCCAGAAGTGAAAATCGATGAAATCAATGACGTGGCCTAAGCGTAGCCTATCCGCCAGATTTCCTAAAGCACCGCCCAATTGCATACCCAGGCTGATCTGCAGCCATAAATTTCCTCGAGGCAAATGGCGATAGTAGAGGAGAATAGTAACGATAACTACGAAGGCGACCAGGACCAAAAATGTTCCGGCATCGGGGAAAAGTCCAAAAGCCATGCCAGTATTAGCGGTGTAGGTGATACTGAAAATCCAGCCCAGAGCAGGAATGGGGTCCCAGCTCTGTCCGGGGATCATGTGTGACGAAACCAGGTATTTGGTGCCTTGATCCAGAATGAAAACGAACAACGTAGCGAAGTAGAAGATGTATTTATGTCTATGCAAGATCCGTCTTTCGTGCAAAGGCTTATTAACGGCGTTTCTCCAGGCGTTGGCGACAGTCCAAACAAAGGGCGGCGTCGGGCTTTGCCTTGAGACGAGCGGGGTCTATGGGCTGCCCACAACTCTCACAGATACCATAAGTGCCACGATCCATCCTATTCAGCGCAGCCTCGATAGCCTGCAGGGTGCGCTCTAAGTTCTGGCGCAGAGCCAAGGCCTTGGCTTGCTCAAAAGCCTCTGTGGCCTCATCAGCCATGTGGTTACTCAGGCCCGTCCCGCTGCGCTCCAGAGCCGCGGTATCTGCAAGTTCCTCGATCAAACGTGCTCGTTCTTCGATCAGGCGTTTTCGATTGCGTTCCAGCAACCTGGCCGATAGCATGCTATCGGCCTCCTTTCTCCTCTCCTTAGGTAGGGGATAGGATATTCGGCAGCGAACCGAAAGATCTTTTATGGATCAAAAGTGGCCAATATTGTAACGTAGCATGACCACAAAAGCAAATATCACTTCCCGTGCCGCGTCCACCAGTCGCTATCCGCGGAGGGCAAGAGCCAAAAAGTGATCGCCTCGCCATCCACGTCAAAAGTACCTGTATAGGCGCGCTCATCTGGCGCTTCTACGGTCTCCTCGAGCAAGACAGACAGGGTCTCGCCCTTGAAGTATTCTGCCCACTCATGCAAGACAGCGCCTAATTGAGGGCCAGTCTGGTAGTATGTCGAGATGGTCTCATCAATGCGAAAGTCAGCCTCTTTGCGCAGCGTCTGCACTCGGCGCACTAATTCACGCGCCAGTCCCTCGGAGATAAGTTGTGGTGTCAAGGCCGTGCGAATGGCAACCAGGTAACCGGCATCCTCAGCCACGACGTAACCCTCCCGTTCATGGGTGCGAACCTCCACTTCCCCTGGGTTCAGGGTGATCCATTGTCCCTCGACCTCGACTTCTACGCTTCGTCCCTCAGAGACTGATCTGGCCACCTCCTCTGCATTCATCTTGGCGAGTGCACCCTGGACCTTTGGGAATAGCGACCCATATTTCTTGCCCACCAGACTGGCCACGGCGCGGGCGGTGTAAGTCACCAGTTCGCCCTTGTCCTCCACCAAGCGCAAGGATTTAACGTTCAACTCGTCTAAGAGGAGCTCCTGGAGGCGCTGCACACTGGCTTGTTCTTCGGCCGAGCGTAGCACAACCGCCACTTCTGCCAGGGGTTGGCGCACCTTCAGTCCAGCTTTGTTGCGCGCGGCATGCCCCAGGCTGGCCAGGCGCATCACCAGCCGCGTGTCGGCCATCAACTTAGGGTCAATCAACGCAGCGTCGGCCTGTGGGTAATCACAAAGGTGCACACTCTCAGGCGCACTGGCGTCCACAGCGCGCACCAGGTTCTGGTACATTGCCTCAGCAGTAAACGGCGTGAAGGGGGCAAGTAGTTTGCACAGGGTCACTAGGCAAGTGTACAAAGTGTGGTGCGCAGACCGTTTATCTTCTGCCAAACCACTCTTCCAGAAGCGGCGTCGGGAGCGGCGCACATACCAGTTGCTTAGGTCATCCACGAAATCCTGGATGGCGCGGGCCGGGCCGGTCATATCGAAGTTCGACATCCCCTCGTCCACAACTCGCACCAGGGCATTCAACTCGGAAAGTATCCAGCGGTCAATTTCCGGACGCTGCTTCACGTCCACCCAGCCCTGGCGCGGATCAAAGCCATCGATATTGGCATAGGTGACGAAAAAGCCATAGGTGTTCCAGAGCGTCAACATGAACTTGCGAACGGTCTCGCCTACCAAATCCACCGAGAAGCGTCGCGGATAATCGGGGGGCGCCGCTGTATAAAAGTACCAGCGTGTGGCGTCGGCCCCGTGGACATTGATCACCTCCCACGGGTCCACGACGTTCCCCTTGGACTTGCTCATCTTCTGCCCCTCCTCATCCAAGACGAGTCCGAAAGAGATGCAAGTCTTATAGGCGGGCTGGTCGAAGAGGAGCGTGGCGATAGCATGGAGCGAGTAGAACCATCCGCGGGTCTGGTCAATTCCCTCGCAGATGAAGTCCGCCGGAAATTGGGACTGGAAGAGTTCTTTATTCTCGAAAGGATAGTGCCACTGCGCAACAGGCATAGCCCCCGAATCAAACCAGCAGTCAATCACCTCGGGCACGCGGCGCATCGTCCCCGCGCATTTGGAGCAGGGGAAAGTTACCTGATCAATGTACGGGCGATGCAGATCCAATTCTGAGAGGCTGGCTTCCTCGGAGCGCAGGGCAGTCAGTGCGCCGACATGCGCCTTCGGGTCACGCACTCGTTCGCGCAGTTCAGCCACGCTACCGATGCACGTCTTCTCGCCGCAGCCATCACAAACCCACACTGGCAGTGGCGTGCCCCAGTAACGCTCGCGGCCTAATGCCCAGTCCACATTGTTCTGCAGCCAGTCACCGAAGCGTCCGTCTTTGATGTGGGATGGGATCCAGTTAATGAGTTGGTTGTTCGCCAGCAAGCGGTCTTTGTAACGCGTGGTTTCAATGTACCAAGTGGTCTTGGCATAGTAGAGTAACGGCGTATCACAGCGCCAGCAGAAGGGATAGACGTGCTCGTATTGTCCGACGTGATACATCAGGCCACGCCCTCTCAAGTCCTCCATGATCAGTGGGTCTGCATCTTTCACGAACAGGCCACGCCAGGGCGTTACAGCATCAATGAAGTTGCCTTTGAGATCTACCGTCTGGAGGATGGGCAGGTTATATTCTCGGCCCACGTTCAAGTCGTCCTCACCGAAGGCAGGGGCGATATGAACGATGCCGGTGCCCTCCGCAGTAGTTACAAAGTCGCCCAGGAGAACGTAGCAGTAATCGCCCTCTACCGGCAGGAATGTGTATAGTGGGCGGTAGTGGATACCTTTGAGGTCGCGGCCGGGCATCTCTTTGAGGATGGTGTATTCGCCGCGCAAAGCCTCGTTCAGCAGGGCTTTGACCAAAATGAGCCGCTCGCCGCCTTGCTCGACCATGACGTAGGTCTCGTCAGGATGCACCGCCAAAGCGACGTTACCCGGCAGCGTCCAGGGCGTGGTCGTCCACACCAAGAAATAGGTGTTCGCCTCATCCCGCAAAGGGAATTTGACGTAGATGGAAGGGTCCACTGTCGTTTCATAGCCCAGGGCCAACTCGTGGCTGGAGAGCGGCGTCCCGCAACGTGGGCAGTAAGGCACTACCTTATAGCCCTGGTACAACAGGTCACGGTCCCAGAGTTGTTTCAGGATCCACCAGACGGACTCGATGTAGTCGGTGCTGAGGGTAACGTAGGGGTTCTCCATATCGAGCCAGAAGCCGATGCGATCGCTGAGTTTGGTCCACTCTTTGGTGTAGCGGAAGACGCTGGCCCGGCAGCGTTCATTGAACTCGGCGACGCCGTATTCCTCAATGGCCTGTTTGCCGCTGAAGCCCAGTTCCTTCTCCACCTCGATCTCCACCGGCAGGCCATGGGTGTCCCAGCCGCCCTTGCGCAGGACATAGCGGCCCTTCATGGTCTGGTAGCGAGGGATGGTGTCTTTGTATACGCGCCCAAGCACGTGGTGAATGCCTGGCAGACCATTGGCCGTCGGCGGGCCTTCGTAGAAGACGAAGGGCTGTGCACCGGCGCGCACATCCATGCTCTTACGGAAAGTGTGATGCTCCTGCCAGAAGCGCAGCACCTTTTCTTCAAGTTCAGGAAAGTTCAGTTTCGTGGATACCTCTTGGAAAACCATGATGCCCTCCTGCTCGCTTCTCCCAATGTCACAGAAAGATCGAGGATGAAACCCCTCTACTCGTCCAACTCAATGCGCAGGCGCTTGTTGAGGCGCCCCTTGCTCTCGTGACCGACCACGCGGATGGTGCCCACCTCGCGAGTATTGGCGACGTGTGTCCCGCCATCAGCCTGCATGTCGAGGCCCGCGATTTCCACCACCCGCACCTGGCGGATGTTCTCCGGCAGCAGGTTGATCTTCGTGCGGATGAGGTCGGGTATCTGGAACGCCTCCTCCCGCGGCAGTATTCGCACTAAGACTGGACGGGCCTGGGCCACCTCGTAGTTGACGCGCCGCTCCACATCATCGGCGAAGTCAGCGCTCATATGCTCCAATTCGAAGTCCATGCGCGCTTTCAGGGGTTCCATGTTGCCACCGGTGACGAGAGCGCCGAAATCCCGCCAGATGACGCCGCAAAGGATATGCAACGCGGTGTGAGTGCGCATCAGGCGGTAGCGCCGCTCCCAGTCAATCTGGCCGACGACGGACGTACCCACTGGCGGTACGCTACCCTCTAAACGATGCCATACCAAGTCACCCTCTTTTTTCAGCCCCACCACAGTGTATTCTATATCCCCGGCGCGCAAAATGCCGGTGTCGGCCGGCTGTCCTCCGCCGCCAGGGTAGAAGGCTGTAGCATCCAGCGCCACCTGCCCCTCGCCCACGACGGTGATGGAGGCCGAGAACTGGCGCAAGTAACTATCCGTCAGGTACAAGAGTTCGGTCACGATACCCTCCTAAACAAGAGCCCCCGTCCCACAGGGACGAGGGCCCAAGAATTACCCCCGCGGTACCACCCTAATTGGCGTGCACGCCCGCTCCATCGAGGTACATATTTATACCCCCGCCGGTGTAACGGCCGGCGAACCCGTCCAAGTCTACTCCGGCAGATGCCGTTTCGGTTGGCGGCTCCGGAAGGATTTTCGGCGCGCTCGTTGCACCCGGCTTCCACCTGCCCCGGGCTCTCTGGGCGAACCTCGCACGCCTACTCGTTTCCATCACTGCCTTTCGGCTTTGATGAAAATTATGCTACAAAGTGGCGGTTCTGTCAAATGCGCGAGTTCTGCGCCAAGAGATGGGCTAACAGCCTCGAGGGATAAGTTCTCCGGAGGAGCCAGGCCTCTCACCACCTATTCTCGCGCACGCTGGCAGGCCAGGCGCCCCATGGCCTCAGCCTGCATGTAAGTGACCTTGGACTGACAACCAGCGCGTGAGCCGCCGGGCGACCAGTACCATATCCCAACCACCCTACGGTAGCCCGGCTACTCCAGAACACGGCTTGCGATGCCTATGGAGGACGACGCCCAGCACAAGCATTAGCAGCACCAAGGCTGTGGCAATCCAAGCGGCTACAGCCACCATCGGCGTGTGCGCTTGCTTAACGGCGATTCCAGCGAAAGCCCAGGCGATCACCAACATATAGGCGACGTCCCCCCTCGTGAGACTCACCACTGCCGCAATAACAGTTGCCGCCAGCAGCATAATCACGGCCCAGACCGGGGCACTGATCCCCCACCCATCCCACCCCAAGTAGTTCAACACATCGGTCGCATTGGCAATGGTTGCCACGGTGATCCATCCCAGGTAGATGCTGAAGGGCACGTCCACGAGCCATTTTTCGGTTGAGGGAACCGCTGCACGTCCGATTCCCAGACGCATGTAAATTGCGATCAGCAACAACAGCAACGCCGTCATGGCCACCAGGGTTAATGGGAACTGCTCATAATGCCAAAGGAAGAGCCAAACGATATTGGCAGTGCAACTCAGAGCGAATAGGTAACCAACTCGGACCAAACGCGGGTTCTCCTGTTGTCTAGGCAGTGCCTGGTAAAGGCCGAAGAGGATCAAGCCCAGGTAGATCCATCCCCAGATGGAAAACACGTAACCTGCTGGTACGAAGTAAACGTCAAAGCGATCCGAGATCGCTCCGGTGGTCTGTCCATTCAATGGGAGTGCGTTTGCCAAGCCATTGACCACAATGGTCGCGACCACAGCGAGTACGCTCACTGTCTGTCTGAGCACGTTCTTGTTCATTGCGTATTTCCCTTCTTTTCAATTGCGCTCTTGCGCATTGGCCGAACGAATCGTCGTGCGAATGAGCGTAGCCCGTTGCCACCCTGTGCAGTCCGGTCAGCTGGATGCGGAGTAGAGGAGACAAAAGCCGTCTGCACCGTATTCACGATACCCGTGGCCTCTTGTAATTCTGGCGTATGCCCAACGCAATAATCGAAGCAGGGAGCAAACCAATGAGTGTTGTTGTAATCAGCGACGATGAACCAAAGAATATCCATTGACAAAAGAACAGCACCAGGCTGTCTAGTGCCCAGGCAAGGCCCCAAATCACCCACAATGAAACTCTGTTCTCGAGCCACTTTCGTGAAATGTACAGGATATACACCACATTAAACACGAAAGCCACCACAAACATGAGCTGATTTTTGATATCGCCCGCCGCTGTGCCGAAATCAATATCAGTATCAGAAAGGAAGAAGAGCGCAAGCGAACTGATCGCATAACCGATATAGGCGAGGCAGCCCACGACAACTGCCATGAACAACTCGGAGAAAAACCCCTTCCGTACTTCTTCGGTCCTCATAGATTGCCGATTATCCCACCAAACGACCAGGTAGGAGAAAGCCATAGTTTGTAGAGTGATTTCAGGCAAACCAATAAGGTGATACCACAAGGGAAGCTTCGTATATAGCACTCCTTCTATGGAGCACGGCGCGGCACTTGTGGTAGAGAGAATGCCAAATACAATAAATAGTAACCATACAATGACCCACCCGTGTTTCTTCGCCAGGATAGCGCTTCTTATTGGCCATAAGGCGACTGCAAATAGCAAGCCTCTGATCGGCTGAAGCAGAACTCCCAGCACCGTCCGTGAACCGAATGGGAGCATAAAATCTCGTATGATCTCGCGTTGGAACAGTTCCTCGTAGTTCAACAGGTTTGACATCACCAAGCCAAAAATGAAATAGGTCAGACAGTGCACAAGGACGACTTTGATAGCGAATTGAATAAATTGTCTGAAGGCATCTCTACTCACTTTTTCCGCTCCTCCCGGGGCGGTTCCTGCGCCCGCCTTCTCCTACTTTGGTTCGCCTTGCCCTGCCGAGGGGATGTACCGTCGCCTCGGCGAGCACTCTGAAGACACCCAACTCAGTCCTGGACTCGCACCACTCCGCAAAGGCGGCGTCCAAGTTAGCATACTCGGCATGGCGTTCGGCCAGTGCTTGCTCCCGCTGCGCCTCTGTCTCCCAGACTTCGATCGCCAGATACCGCCGCGGATTCTTCATGTCGCGCAGCAGGGTGATGCCGCGGAAGCCCGTGTACCATCCGAACAGCCCGCTCCAGGCGCCACCTGGGCCGTATGCCAATTCGAACTGGCCTCGCGCCTCCTCCTTGACGACAAATTCCCAGATAATTTCGACCATCGTGAACTACACCCTCTGTGAACCGGCTTTTCTTAAGCCATCGTTCCCTGGACGCCCTGCGACTCACTGCCGAATGCTGTGGCTCGCCGGAGCCGGACTTATTGGCGCTCCGGTGTAGTCGCTCATTAGGCGGAGTAGTTGATCAGGGCGACCATATTACCTAATAGTTTTCTTCGCGTGGCATCAGCAACAGGAACGAGACAAAGAATAGACTGGTGAGAAGACCCGATATCCAGATAAACGCACTTGAGATCCCACTTGTGATCCCCAGGTAGACAATGGCAAGCGTCGGCAAGGCATTGTCAATAAGCCCCGCCTTCACGATCGCCGCATTCCGGACAGGGTCTTTGTATGCAAACCAATAGGCGACGCCCCAGGCCGTAGCAGCCCCACCGAAGAGCCTCAGGTAGATTGGGTCTGCAGGGATGGGAATTTTTAAGGTGGCCAGAAGGGGCAAAGGTCCGAGGAGGGCAGGCAAACCCCATACAAGAATGGTGATGAGGACTTTCAAGAAAAGGACGCGTCGCAACCAAAGTAGTCTAAGGTCAGTGGCTATCATATTTAGTCCTTTCTGCCTGATTCCGGCAATACTGCCTGTTCGGCCTAACGGTTGGTGTGAGCCGCACCCACCCGCTCTCGCTGGCATGACGCGCTTGAATCACCGACATCTTCGCGGGCATGACACGATGGTTGAAAGCGCAAGGGTGGGCGTCGGCTCCACACAGGGTTAGCCCGCGCCTCTTTTGCCTTGAGTGTTCGCTTGCGTCACAGCATGTGCCCCTTCGCACGCCGTTTGGCACGAGTCCTTATCAGTTGCGCAGGATAAGGGGCAGGTAAACCGAATACGTCGTCGTCTTGAACACGCCGCCATCTGTCCCAGCATAGAGGGTGGCCGGCGTCGCCGGGTCTATCGCCAGGGCGCGAACGCGGGGATTGGTCAGGCCGGTGTTGGCCGCGCTCCAGTTCGCACCGCCGTTCGTGCTCTTGAACACGCCGCCGCCCCGTGTCCCGGCATAGAGGGTGGCCGGCGTCGCCGGGTCTATCGCCAGGGCGCGAACGCGGGGATTGGTCAGGCCGGTGTTGGCCGCGCTCCAGTTCGCACCGCCGTTCGTGCTCTTGAACACGCCGCCGCCCAATGTGCCGGCATAGAGGGTGGCTGGGGTCTCAGACGGCCTTGGTTGTATGGGTACACAGGAAGCGTCTTCAAACGCTCAAAAGGGTTATAGGGCACGTGGGTGGGTGAAAGTGGTGCTGTTGGAGTGGGCGTCGGTGGAGGGCCTGGAGGCCCAGACGGTTCTGGCCCTTGCGCTGCTACAGTCAGAACAAAAATAGAAGCTAGGGTCACGACCAAAATAGACACGATGAATGCTTGCGGCTTCATTTCTCACTCCTAGCATAATGATCCAAGCCACCTTTTGCCTTTGGCAAATGCGCTGGCTAAACTGCACCGAGTTCAGCCGCTGCGACCGAGGCGGCGAAGCGAGCCGAGGGAGCAGTCGGCTGGAGCGAGTGGTTAGGCGCACATCCTCTTTGCCACTGTTGGGCGCCGGGGCAGGATGCTACCCATCCCTCTATGCCGTACCGCTACGGGTGGTTGCGCAACACCAGCGGCAGGTAGACGTGATATGGGGCGAAGCGCAGGATGACCAGCCCGCCGCCCCCATCGGCGACGTAGGCGTAGTCCCCCGCCACCGCCACGCCCTCGGCATCCCCCGGCGTGTCGTAGAAACCGGCCTCGGTGGGGTGAGCCGGGTCGGCGACGTTGATGATGCGCAGGCCATCCCAGTCGGCGACGTAGGCGTAGTCCCCCGCCACCGCCACGCCCTCGGCATCCCCCGGCGTGTCGTAGAAACCGGCCTCGGTGGGGTGAGCCGGGTCGGCGACGTCGATGATGCGCAGGCCATACCCATCGGCGACGTAGGCGTAGTCCCCCGCCACCGCCACACCATAGGCCTGCCCCGGCGTATCGTAGAAACCGGCCTCGGTGGGGTGAGCCGGGTCGGCGACGTTGATGATGCGCAGTCCGCCATCCCAGTCGGCGACGTAGGCGTAGTCCCCCGCCACCGCCACGTCGCGCACAACCCCGGGCAGGACGCCGGTCTGGCCGACGACAGTGGGATAGGCTGGGTCGGACACGTCCAGGATGACCAGGTGAGGCCCTACGCCGATGTAGGCGTAGCGGCCCACCACCGCCACCGCATAGGTGGCCCCCCCGATCTGGCCGACCAGTTCCACGTTTAGGGCCTGCTGGGCGAATGTTCTTGCCTCCTCAATGGTATGGGGTAAAGATCGAGATCCCCGAGCCAGCGCATGTACTCCACCGGCTGGCAAGAGCAGGGTCACGACAGGCACGAAAGTGATGGACAGTCTCGTTTTCATTGCTTTCCTCCTTACCAAAATAGTATGGTACTGGTACCGGTGCGCCTAATGGCCTGCGCTTCAGCGGTGGCGAGCCGCAGGCGAAGCCGTCCGCTGCAAGCGCTGGTTATACGCCACCTTTCGGTCTCCGGTGCTCGCGACAAACCGTGTTAGCCGCTGAGATACCAGATATGACCACCGCCTCCACCCCGCTGCCCGGCCAGGCGCTGGCGCCAACAAGATAGAGATTGCGAAGCGGTGTTTGAAGCGGCAAGCGCTCATGACCAAGTGCCGAGCCGTAGATTGCGCCATCAGGATGCCCGGTATAACGGGTGACCGTCGCCGGCGTTGCGGCATCCCGCGCGATGATATGACCACGCAGGCCGGGCAACAGTGTCTCAGCCTGGCGAATGATCTCATCGGCAAAAGCCGCCTTGTGTGCTTTGTAATCCGGGGCAGCGCGGTTCCAGGCCGCGGCTTCTGGCTGAGGAAGCAAGGTCATCACCGTCAGGACATAGTGACCGGGCGGCGCAAGGGATGGGTCCACTTTGGACGGCAGAGCAAAGCCCAGCCCCAGTCCGTTCGGCACGCGATACATGGTGATCGGCGCAATCGGGGGCTCGTAATCCAGGGCGAGGAAGACAGCAAAGACCGAAGTTGTGGGCTGGAGGGCCTGCACTTGCCGAGCGAACTTGCCCGGCAAATGCTCCAGCCCCACCAGTTCGCAGAACGTGACCCGCGCATCGGCGTTTGAGAGAATGACGCGGGCATGAAATGTGCCGCCATCCGCCAGTTGAATCCCGCGGGCGGCGCCATCTTCCACCAAAATCCTCGTCACCCTCTTGCCCAGAAGGATGGTGCCGCCGTGCGCCCGGATGGTCTCCGCTACCGCCTGTGACAATTGGCCCGAGCCGCCCTTCGGATAGAAACCGCCGTCGAAGTAGTAGCCGAAGATGGGGGCCATTTGCATTACGGTCAGCGTCTCTGGTTTGTCGGTCAGGTACGGGGTCAGTGCGCACAGTAGTTCCTTGAGGCGCTCGTCGCCAAAGTAGACATTGAGCATGTCCAGGTAAGGCCGTTCCATCCAGCGAAAGAGGTGCGGATGCGTGAGCGGATAGCGCAGCATCTCATCAGGGTCAGTTGGACGCGGCGAGCCTGTCTTCTCCACACCTGCATATAACTCCCGATAAATGTGGCCCATCTCGGTGAAGAACTCGCCAATGCGCTCCCGTTCGCCAGGGAAGAGGGCAGCCAGTTCCGCCGCGAATTCGTCTGCATCGTGCGGAACCCGCAGGCGTACATCATCGAAAATGTATTCCTGGGACATCCGCACAAATTCCAGGCGGGACTCGATGCCCAGTTCGTGCAACAGCCAGCGCACCGGGCCGCGCGGGCCTAGGCCGCTGATGTCGTGGACACCTATGTCAAAGACATATTTCCGGTGCAGGCGGCGGAAGTTGGCGCAAAAACCGCCGATATAGTGCGCCTGTTCGGCCACCAACGTTTTCAAACCGCGCTGCGCAAGCAAAGCCGCTGCCGTCAGCCCGCCCATGCCTGCACCGATGACGATGACGTCAAATTCATCGTCGGCACGTGGCCATGCCTTTGGGAATGCCGGCGGGTGCCAGCCGAAAGGCCGTTCCCATCTCTCGATTTCCCGCGCCAGCGTCCGCCTGGGAAACCACCTGGGAAAGACGATAGAGAAAGCGATGCCTGGGGCGAGCAGGAGATTGGGGAGCACCGTGGCCAGAACGATCTTGTGAGCAGGCCAAGCCAGGGCTGCCAGGTTGAAGGCAATGCCGAGGGTGAAGATCACTGCCCATACTAGGGTGATGATCTCGTTAGTGCGGCGGAAGAGGGGGTGCTGCCAGTATTCGCGGGGCCAATCGTCACGGGCATACTGGTAGGTGAAGGGGCTGCGGGCAGCAAGCGATCCCCAGGCCATTAGGGCCAGGGCAAGATAGACGAGCACCCCGCCATAGGCGAGGAACAGGTTGCTGTGCAGGATAACCGTGGAGACAAAGTGCAGCCCAAAGAAGGCGAGCGTGACCGCATCCATCAATTTGGGGTTGCCGCTGCGCAGCCGGTAGATATTAAGGACAAGTGCGCCGGTAAGGGCCGCGATGACGCCAGGTACAACCAGCCCTGGCCCGGAAAGTGACCAATAGATAATCCAGGGGACAAAGGCAATGAAGAGCCAGACTGTGGAGGAAACCTTCCTACTCATAGACGCTCCTTACAGTGGCGTATAACGGTTTGCGGTTGAGCCGCACGCGGAGCGAGGGAGCGCAGCGACCGAGCAAAGCGTGTCAGCTCCAACCGCGTGTTGGGCGGCGTTGGACAAGTTTTCGACTACCTCATAGCTCGTCTTACCCCTTCTTCTATCTCACTTACTCGCCGTTCCCTGCTGCTGCTTTCTGCTGCCGCCGCGATTGTTCCCGCTACTATAACTCCTGCTATCGCAAGACCTGTCATGAGCGCCTCTTTATTCTTTTCCTTCTTCCACGCTCTGTAAAACTCAGGAAATGCTGGTTTCGTTTCGCGAATCTCCTGCAGTCTTACTTCTTCTTGCTTGCGTTGCTGCATCAGAACCAATATTGATGCAACAATAACGCCGCCATAGAAAATTGCCACAGCCACTCCAACGTCTGATTGACCGACACCAAGGCCAAGCAACCCAAAGACCAACAGAGCCCCGAGAACTATGGGCAGACCCACCCAACGCAGATCACGTCGCAATCGCTCTGCTGTTTGAAGGTAATCCTCGTACGTTCTTTGTGCTATCTCGTCTTCCAGCTTCTGTCTGGCGCAATCGGCGCACAGTTTTTCAGCCGAATGGGTAGCACAGTAGTATCTACCGCAACTTCCCTTGTATCCTGGGCACTGGCCAATCACGGGATCGGTGCATCCAGAGACCGAACAAGCAATATTCGGATACATGGCTGTCCTCCTTTGTCGTGTGGGCGCACGGGTTACTCGCTTGCACGCCGAGCCGCCCAACTATATTTTCAACCGAAACGGCTTAAATGACATTTGGAGCGCGACGGCTTAACTATCCGAAAGCCGTAGTTAAACCGTCGTGGCTTAACCGCATCAAAAGCCGCAAAATGGTGTTTACATTGTAAAGTAAGCCCGTACTCTTGTCAAGTTGTCAATGCACGGTGTCCAGGACATACTATACAGTTTCTGGGGTATGGATATTCTCAATACGTACAGAAAGTATTAGAATTGGCCGGAGTGGATCTGAACACTTTAGAACCGGAGCGATATGGACGCTG
>JACIWT010000028.1 GCA_014360825.1 Chloroflexota bacterium
GGACTAAGACGACTGATCGGGACATGCTGAGGACAATCTATTTCCAATTCGGATAAAATAGCCCGGGCTTGGCACTGTAGAGCCCGATTGTCGATTAGGAAGGGCAATCTTTTGAAGGTAGGTTCTTTGCCAAGCAAGAGGTTGTGCGCTACGTTCATCTGAGGCACGAGCACTGGCTCCTGGGGAATGTAACTGATACCCATTACTCGGGCTTGTCGAGGGTTATAATGGTCCACCTCTTGCCCATCCAAGTAAATCCGGCCAGAGTCCTTGGGATAGACTCCGGCCAGGATCTTGATGAGTGTAGATTTTCCAGCACCATTCGCTCCAACGAGAGCGTGAACTTCCCCCTCTTCCAGATCAAAACTTACTTGATCAAGAGCCTGTACACCAGGAAAGGCCTTCGAGATCTTCTCCGCTTTCAGCAGGGGTTGGGCAGCCATGTTGGCTCACATCTCCCAGTTCCAGGCTCCCGCACGGCCCCGTGTTCGGATTAGGTCTAAAGTCTCGGAGCAACTTCGAACTCCGGTCGTAGCACCCAACGCTGTGACGCATAGTGCGCCAACAGCATTAGCGAAAGTAGTCGCCTGCTCCACGCCCCAGCCTCGGGCGAGTCCGTATATGAAGGCACCTGCAAATGCATCACCTGCTCCTGTCGTATCCACTACTTCCACCTTGAAAGCAGGTACTTGTCCCTGCCAGTCCTCGCTATGGACATAGCATCCACTGGCCCCCTGTTTAACAATGACAATGCGTGCTCCCTCCCTAGCAAAACATTCAGCCGTTCGCCAAGGGTCAGACTGTCCAGTAAGGTGCTTCGCTTCCAGCTCATTCGTCATGAATACATCGACATGAGGCAAGGCCGGTGCAATAGACGGCCACCATTGCTCTGTGACATCCCAAGTGGTGTCCACGGAGGTCGTCATTCCACGGCCTTGTGCCCATTGCAATAGACGAGCCAGCGGCTGACCATTGAATTGGGCCATGCCTAAAGCTCCTCCAACATGTAGATAGTCACCCGCCGCCAGATCTTCAACCATTGCGCTCTCTTCGCATAAATCGCCATTGGCCCCGAAGCAGTAAAGAAATGAGCGCTCTCCGCCGGGATGCACGCATACGATGCAGGTCCCCGTGGGCTGGCTCTCGCTGATAACCAGATGGGTTGTATCTACGTTCATGGCCCGTAGACTATCCCGCAAGACCTGCCCTGCCAGGTCATTGCCAATATGAGCTATTAAACCCACTGGTATTCCGCCCAACTTGCCAATAGTCACTGCGGTATTCAAAGCGACGCCACCAATTTGTAGATCGGTGCTGTTGACTAATACGAGTCCACCGCGTTCCGGCCAGCGATCGACGGGCTGAGTCAGCACATCCAAATTGGCAATACCGAGGCACCAGATTTTGGACACGAATGCACCTCCGAGCGTCTCGCCAAGATCATCTCACTCTAAGATAAGTTGGGCAATGTCCCTTTTCTAGCGGGTTCGTACGATGTGCCAGGTGATAACGTCCTTAGGGAAGTAAACTTGGGCGTACCAGACCGGAGTATTGTCGGCCATGAAGTGAACCTGATCTAAACACATGATAAGCGTGCCTTCGGGAATATCAAGCTTTCTACTCAAGACAACGTCACTTTGCATCGGGATAAGGCGCGCGATCGCATGGTTAATGTAAAAACCCAGTCGTTCTTCGACGTACTTCAGCAGCGATTCTCCAATCTCAACTGGATCGGTTATATGCGGTAGGAAATTCACAGGGAAACGACTGATATCATAACAGAAGGGACGGTTGTTGGCTGTTCTCACACGGCTTATGACAGAAGTGGGATCACCGACCAAGATGCCCAGTTTCTTCGCGGTATTTTCGTCCGCTGGCTCGAACTTTAGTTCGCACTCAGATGTCCCGGGCGTCCATCCATGCGAGACTATGATCTGTGTGACAGAGTGGAGTTTCTCGACGCCCGCGTCCGTAGAAAACGGCTGAGGACCAATAACAAATGTGCCCATGCCTCGCTTGCGGGCAATGTAACCCTCCAATTCCAACTGTTGCAGTGCCTCACGAAGTGATGCACGGCTCACACCAAGATCTCGTGCCAAGGTGATTTCAGAGGGCAGCTTTTGACCCACTGCGAAGAGACCATCGCGGATGCACTCCAATAGTTGTTCGTAAACCTGCTTATTAAGCGGGGTCGGCACCTTTACGCGCTGCAAATGAATATTCATACACGCATCTTCCTTAGTGTTTGTATAATGTATGAAGTATGATGTTAGACATCTAACCACATTATACAACAGGTTTGGATATTTGTCAAGACCCCACTTTGTACATACACTCTGTGCAAAATCACAGACCCTCAGGCCTTCCTAAACCCTCGGGGTTTGAGATTGCCGTCTGGAGACGCTCTCACAAATACATAGGGGCGGGCTTAACGCCCGCCCCTACAGCCATGGGGCTGCCAATCGCTGTCTGGAGATAGCTCTCGCTACCTCCAGACCACATCCTTGTCGCCGATGACGCCGTCTTTGTCGCAGATGTAGAAGCCCACCAGGGGGTTGAATTCCACCGGCCGGCCACAGAGTTTGCAGTGTGGCTTGCCCTTGGGCTTGCGACTCGATTTCGGTTTCGGATCGGGTTTGGGCATCCGTTTTTTTCTCCTTCTACGGTCCATCTTCTTCCCTCTACTCACACACCATCCGCTGGCAGACACTATCAGCGGATGGCCTGCGGCATAGCGGATAAGCGGATGCGCAGGCATACCAACTTCCCTCTCCCTTGAGGGAGAGGGGCCGGGGGTGAGGGCCATCCGCTAATCCGCTACCTTATCCGCTGGCAGACGGACCCGCCCGATCAGCGCCCACGGTCCGGTCCAGGTGATGTGCACCGGCACCAATTTGCCCCGCCAATCGCCCTCATCCTCGAAGAAGACCAGTTTGTTCGTCCGCGTCCGCCCGCGCCAGCGCCCCCGTGCCCGGTCCTCCACCAGCACTTCCACCTCTTGCCCCAGAAGTCGGGCATTGATCTCCCCGGCGATGCGCGTCTGCAACTCCTCAATGGCCCGGCGGCGGCGCTCTTTCTCCTCCGGCGGCACGTCGTCGGCCAATTTGGCGGCGGGCGTGCCGGGTCGCACCGAGTAGGCGGCGATGTGCACCACATCGAAGCGCAGGGCCTCCACCAGGTCATAGGTACGCTGGAACTGGGCTTCGCTCTCGCCGGGGAAGCCGACGATCACGTCGGTGGCGATGCTAGCCCCAGGTATGCACTGGCGGATGCGCCCCACCAGGTCGCGGTACTGGGCGGCGGTGTAGCCGCGGCCCATGCGCCGCAGGACTTCGTCGTCACCCGCTTGCACTGGCAATTCGAAGTGCTCACACACCAGCGGCAGTTCGGCCACCGCCTCGATCAGGCGCTCGCTCATCTCGGCGGGGTGGGAGGTGAGGAAGCGCACCCGCCACAAGCCCTCGATGCCACAGATGGCGTAGAGGAGATCGGCCAGGTCGGGGCGGTCGGGGAGGTCGCGGCCGTAGGCGTCCACGTTCTGGCCCAGGAGGGTAACCTCTCGCGTCCCCCGCGCTGCCAGAAGGGCAATCTCATCGCGGATCTCGGCGATGGGGCGGCTGCGGCCCGCTCCCCGGCGCAGGCGCACGATGCAGTAGGTGCAGTGGTGGTCGCAGCCGTACATGATGGGCACGTAGGCGGCCACGGGGGCAGGGCCAGCGCTGACCGGCCGGGTCCCAGGGACCACGCACTCTCGCTCCTGGACGAAGCGCACCAATCCCTCCACATCGGAGGGGCGCAGGAACTCGTTCACGTGGGGGAAACGACGGCGCAGGGCAGGGATGTCGCCCACCAGGCAGCCCATGACCACGATGAAGGGTGGGTCGGCGCGCTTCTTCAGCGACTTGAGGGAATCCAGCCGGCCGATGACTTTATCCTCGGCACTCTGGCGGACGACGCAGGTGTTGAGGATGATGAGGTCGGCGTCTTCGGCGCGGGTGGTGGGAGCGAGGCCCAGGCTTTGCAGGGCCTCGGCGGCGCGAGCCGAGTCCGCGTCGTTCATCTGGCAGCCGATGGTCCAGAGGTGGTAGTACATCAGGGAGATTCTATAGCCTCACAGTGCATAGGATGACCTCACCTCCGGCCTTCGGCCACCCCCTCTCCATGGAGTCCAAACATGGGGTATCTCAGCCGGGTTCGTCCACATCAATCAGAATAACCTTGACTGGAACAGCCGGAAAATGTCGTTTTAGGCGTTCAATGTCGTATACCAACTGTTCGCCATAGGACACGCCGGTGGACATTTGTTTGTGTAAAGCATGACAAGGAACGATTTCCACCCCCACGTCGGCCTTGTTTTCATTGAAAAAATACTGGAACTTGGCCAGATCATAAAACATGAAAGCGTATTTTCCGAATTGCACCTCGACGAGCACTTTTCCTTTCACAAAATCAATTTGTTTGAATGCCCCTGGGATGGCTACGTCGCTGTTAGGTAAGGTGATCGTGTATGTATCGCGCAACTGAACATATTCCCTGGCAGCGAATGCTTGAGCAAACTGCTGGTTCATCTCTTTAGGTGCATACAACTCCCTTCCGCGCATTGTCTTCTCTTTGCTAACCTTGGTTTTCTTCGCCGCTACTTCTGCGATAATTTCGTAGATCTCGCGTTCGCAGTCTGGATAACGGATGTGTAGAATTTCCGCTCCACCCAGATGCGAATACTCATACACGATTTTCATTCATCTTGCTCCTGCACAGTGTATTGCGTATCCTCTTCGAACAACTGGGACTGGATCGGCGCTGTCCCCAGATGGATAAACTTAGGCGGTACACTCCTCCTTGGCGCGTCAGGGTCATAGACTGCCCTTTCCATCGGCCGGATTCGCAAGGCTCCTTTTTCTGCTAGACGTATGCGTTCTTTTGCGATCTCTACGTACTCGGGTACGATCTCGGCGCCAATGGCCCTTCGCTTATGCATTAGAGCTGCGATAGCTGTTGTCCCGACGCCGATGAATGGGTCCAATACCCAATCACCCTCATTGGTCATCGCAAGGACTAACCGCTCTATTAGTTCAACCGGGAACTGACAAGGGTGAATAGTCTTTTCTACATGGTTCGCTTTCACGTTGGGGATTTCCCAAACGTCGCTGGGATTCTTTCCCAAAGGATGACCCGAAAACTGGCCTCTTTTGGGTCCTTTGAAGTATTTCTTCTTAGGGTACTTCTGTGGCACGCGGACGGCATCTAAATTGAAAGTGTATTCGTTGCCTTTGGTAAACCACAAAATAACCTCATATCGGCCAGAAAACCGCTTCGAGGCGTGTAAACCGTGTCCGAAGTGCCACACAATGCGATTGCGCAGATGTAACCCCAATGAAGCAAAGATGGGATACAGAAGGATATCTAGGGGAATGATCTCGCTATTATCAACGTAATTACCGACCTGCCAACAGATGCTCCCTTGGTCATGCAATACTCGTACACATTCCTCAATCACTTTGCGTTGTTGTCCTAGATACTCATCTAATTCCAGGCGGTTTTCGTATGGCTTACCTAGATTATACGGCGGCGAGGTAACAACCAATTTGACAAGGCCATCCGGCACAAGAGGAAGCAAATCAAGGCAATCACCTTGGTATAGGACGAGATCCGCCGTCCTATCAAATACTGAGGCAATTTTTACTTCACCCATAGGATAATCCCCCATCCTGCACCCTCAAAAAAGGTGCTAAATCCGCTAGACAATCCTCACTCCTGGCCTTCGGCCTCCCCCTCTCTGTTCCCGGGCAATTCTACTGCCCGACGAGAGGGGGCTTGGGGTGGGGTTAAACATCCAACCCCAGTCGTCGCACCACATCTTCAAACGGCTGTCCGCGCTCACCTACGGCAACTGCTTTCTTCTGGCGCAGAAGCCTATCCCGCACGGCTTTTCTGATTTCCAGCCCTTCGTCAGGGTCGCCCAGCAACTCGAGCAACTTCTGCTCAATGGAGGTCTCAATCATCTCCCTAAGTTCGTCTTTTGTCATCTGAGCGACTGTCTCAGACACGTTACCCTCCTCTATCTTGCAGTTCCCTCGACCGCATGACCCCAGATGTCCCTAAATCCCTGCTTCCCTGCATGATACCTCTCCCCGGCCTTCGGCCTCCCTCGCCGCGTGCGGAGAGGGAAAATGGTAGGACAAGTTGTCAACTTGTCCTACGAAGGTTCAAAACCTTCGCAAGGGTCGCCGCCGCTTTACCTCTCCCCCAGCCTTCGGCCACCCCCCACCCGCTCCCTCCCCGTCGACGGGGAGGGTCCCCCGTTCTCGGGCAGTTCCACTGCCCGACGAAAAGGGGGCTGGGGGGCGAAGTCCTACGAAGCCGCGGCGCGAGTCTCCATCGCCGGCTCCGGCTCCCAAACCTGTTGCCCCGCCAACACCCGCTTCAGAAACTGCCCGGTGTACGAGTGGGGCATCTGGGCCACCTCCTCCGGCGTGCCCTCGGCGATCACCCAACCCCCCGCCTCGCCCCCCTCCGGGCCCAGGTCAATGATCCAGTCGGCGGTCTTGATCACGTCCAGGTTGTGCTCGATGATCACCACCGTGTTGCCCGCATCCACCAGCCGGTTCAGGACATCCAGCAGGCGGTGGATGTCGGCGAAGTGCAAGCCTGTGGTCGGCTCATCCAGGATGTACAGCGTCCTCCCCGTCGCCCGCCGCGAGAGTTCTTTCGAGAGTTTCACCCGCTGTGCCTCGCCCCCGGAGAGCGTGGTCGCCGGCTGCCCCAGCCGGATGTAGCCCAAGCCCACGTCGTATAGGGTTTGCAGTTTGGCCTTGATCTTGGGGATGTGCTCGAAGAAGCGCAGCGCCTCCTCCACCGTCATATCTAGCACCTCGGCGATGTTGCGGCCCTTGTAGCGGATCTCCAGCGCCTCGCGGTTGTAGCGCGCCCCCCGGCACACATCGCAGGCCACATACACATCGGGCAGGAACTGCATCTCGATCTTGATGATGCCCTCGCCCTGGCAGGCTTCGCAGCGCCCGCCCTTGACGTTGAACGAGAAGCGCCCCGGCGTGTAGCCGCGCATCCGGGCCTCCGGCACCGAGGCGAAGAGTTCGCGGATGTACGTGAACACGTTGGTGTACGTGGCTGGGTTCGAGCGCGGCGTCCGCCCAATGGGCGACTGGTCAATGTCCACCACCTTATCCAAATAAGAGATACCCTGGATGGAGCGGTGCTTGCCGGGTTTCTCCCTGGTGCGATAGAGCGCCTGAGCCAGCCGCTTGTACAACACTTCGATGATCAGGCTGCTCTTCCCCGAACCCGAGACGCCCGTCACGGCCACGAATTTGCCCAGCGGGATGCGCACGGTGATGTCTTTGAGGTTATTCTCGGCCGCGCCGACGATGGTCAGCGCCTTGCCGTTGCCCGGACGCCGCCTCTTGGGGATGGGGATGCGCTTCTCGCCCCGCAGGTATTGCCCGGTGATGGATTGCGGGCAGTTCATCACATCCTCCACCGTCCCCGCCACCACCACCTCACCGCCGTGCTCGCCTGCGCCAGGGCCTAAGTCTATCACCCAGTCGGCGGAACGGATGGTGCCCTCGTCGTGCTCCACCACGATGAGGGTATTGCCCAGGTCGCGCATACCCTTGAGGGTGCGGATGAGGCGGGCATTGTCGCGCTGGTGCAGGCCGATGCTGGGCTCGTCCAGGATGTAGAGTACGCCCATCAGTTGCGAGCCGATCTGTGTGGCCAGGCGGATGCGCTGAGACTCGCCGCCGGAGAGGGTGGTCGCCGTGCGGCTCAATGTCAGGTAGTCGAGCCCTACATCTATCATAAATTGTAGGCGGGAACGGAGTTCCTTGAGGATCTGACGGGCGATGGTGCGCTCCCGCTCTGAGAAGGTCTCCCACAGGCCGTCCAGGAAGCGCATCACTTCGGTCACCGACATATCGGTGACTTCGGCGATGTTCTTGCCGCCGACGGTTACGGCCAGGCTCTCCGGGCGCAGTCGCTTCCCCTTGCACGTCGGGCAGGGGCGGGCGGCCATATAGCGCTCGATCTCCTCGCGGATGTAATCGGACCCCTCTCGATAGCGTCGCTCCAAGTTGGGGATCACGCCTTCGAAGGTGGTCTCGTAGGTGCGCAGGTGGCCGTATTTGTTGCGGTATCTCAGGGTGATGACTTCGCCCCCGCTGCCGTAGAGGATGATGTCCAACTGCTCCGGTGTCAGTTCGCGCACCGGCACGCGGGCCGAAAAGCCGTAGTGTGCGGCCACAGACTCCAACATCTGCTGGTAATACGTCTCGCTGGAAGCCGAGCGGCTCCAGGGCTGGATAGCGCCCTCGGCCAGGGAAAGGTCCTTGTTGGGGATAATGAGGTCGGGGTCAATTTCCATCAGCGACCCCAACCCGGTACAGGCCGGGCACGCCCCGTGGGGGGAGTTGAAGGAGAAGGTGCGCGGCTCGATGTCGGGCAGGCTGATGCCACAGTACAGGCAAGCGAACTTCTCGGAGAAGAGCAGGGACGTATCGCGATGCGTCCCTTCCTCGCCGTCCACGATCTGCACCAACACCACCCCGTCGCCCAGTTTCAGCGCCGTCTCGACGGAATCGGCCAGACGAGTGCGCTCCTCGGGATCGGCGGGGTGCACCACCAGCCGGTCCACCACCACCTCGATGGTGTGCATCTTGTAGCGGTCGAGTTCGAACTCTTCGCTGACATCGTGCACTTCGCCGTCCACGCGCACGCGCACGAATCCCGCCCGGCGCACGTCCTCGAAGATGCGTCGGTGCTCGCCCTTGCGGTCTTTGACCAGCGGGGCCAGGATCATGATGCGCGTGCCGTCGGGCAGGGCCAGTACCGAGTCCACGATTTGCTGCACCGTCTGGCGACTGATGACCCGGCCGCAGTTGGGGCAATGGGGGATGCCCACGCGGGCGTACAGGAGGCGCAGGTAGTCGTAGATCTCGGTTACCGTGCCGACGGTGGAGCGCGGGTTGCGGCTCACGCCCTTCTGGTCTATGCTGATGGCCGGGGAGAGGCCCTCGATGTAGTCCACGTCGGGCTTCTCCATTTGGCCGAGGAACTGGCGAGCGTAGGCAGACAGCGACTCCACGTAGCGGCGCTGGCCCTCAGCGTAGATGGTGTCGAAGGCCAGGGAGGATTTGCCCGAGCCAGAGATGCCGGTGATGACCACGAGTTTGTCGCGCGGTATCTCGACATCAATGTTTTTCAAGTTGTGTTCGCGTGCCCCGCGGATAAGGATCTTATCCTGAGGCATGGGTGAACTCCTCATTCTGTTGGCCTGAACAGGCCTCCTACGCATATAGAACTGGTGTTCTATTATTATAACACGGCTCCCTGTTCTTGTCAACGATGGCGAGCCGGCGTTTGTCGGTGGAGCAGTGGTGGCTTCACGGAAGTGCGGGAGCATCTGCAAAGTGGTATTATACCGCAAAATGGGCGAGCGCGCAAGGACAATGCGCGCCTCTTGCATACTCGCCCGCAGCCTATTGACCTTTCGGGCCAATTCCAGTAACATCACCGCAAGGGCAGCCACAAGCACCTCCGCGCGCCGGAGGCGGGAGAGCACAAATCCTCCTCCTGGCGGGGATGGGTCTGTATGCTCTGGCTGCCCTGCTGGTGCTGATGAGCGGCGACTTGATTGGTCTTGTGACCTCTCTCATCATGGTCGGGGTGATCTATTTTGCGGCGTATGCACCGTTGACCAAGGGCCAGAATGCGACGGCGGCAAATGGAGCAGCCATTGCCGGTGGCATCGCCCTGGTCTTTGGGTTTATTAATATCATGCTGGGACAAACGTTCGCCGCAATCTATAATTTCGTCACCGCGGCTATCCTGGGGTTCGCCTGGAATCAGGCGAAAGGCTAACCGGCCGCTCCAAACTCTGCCTGTCCTGAACACAACCGCACAGTCTGCCCTCAGCGGGAAAAACGCGGCTCCTGGCAAGTGAAAGGAAGCCCTTCTTGCTGGGCGTGAAAGCGCGCCCTGATGGGTAGCGGATAGCGCGGGTTTTTCCTGGGCACTTGAAAATAGTCGCTCGAGAGGAAAGCCTGGCGAAGGTTCAGAACCTTGGCCAGGCCATTAGAGCTGAGCCTCTTTCGTTACCATTGACAGCGCCGCGCTTTTCTGCTATAATACAAATGTCAAGGGATAAGCAAGGGGTCCAAAGCCAAGGTTAGTTCCCGATTTAAAGCCGAATAGCGTTATGTTAAATTGTCCTCTTTCCCTCTCCCCACCACTGGTGTGGTTTCACAGTTGCTGCCGAGAGAGATAGAGAGGCAGCCCCCTCGCCCATCCTCACCGTATCTAAACGCCCCCGCTTCGTGTAACTGTCGCTGCAGTCGGAACCAACACAACCTGTCGCCAGGATTAGATGCACGTTCTATGTGTGTAAACGGTCAATATGACCGTGACGCAAGGAGGCTTGAAAATGGAATACTTCGAGGTTCCCCGACCCGATGGGGATGGATATTGCTCCGACGACAATTGCCCTTGCGGCTTCCCCGGAGAACTCATCCCCCGCGGCACCGGCTACATCTACATCTCCCCAGAAGTAGTGGACTTCCGCTGCGATGCCCGTACCGTCCGAGAGGCAGCACAGAAAATCGCCCGGATGGAACAACAGTTGGGTGGCGTCCGCATTTTCGCTGGCTCGGGCGTGTTCGCGCCCATCCTGATGTGCGAACAGGGGGCCAGAAGAAGACGACTGGATATGGAAGTGGCGGCGGCGGACGCCAAGTACTGGTGGGAGACCGGGCTGGTGCCCCTACGCCCAACGCCGATCCTCGCCCTCAAGTCGCAACAGTTTGAGGGCAGGACGGTGGAGGAAGCAAAGGCTGCCGCCGCGAATGCCATCCCCGCGGAGAAAGTGCGTGAGATGGAGGTGACCAGGCACCCTCAGAAGAAGACCATTGACGGAGAGGGCAAAGATGCCGAGGCGGCAATCCAGGCGGCCAAGGCGAAAGTGCCCGCGGGCGCTTTCGACATCGGTCCCGCCCAAATAACGCGAGAGGGCCAACGAGGCACCGTAGAAATCCAAGCGTACTCCGAAGTCGAAGCCCGCCGAGCCTGGAAAAGCAGGGTCCCAGCGGAGGCATCTCTCGAGAAAATGGAATGTCTTCTCGCGCCCAGCAGCGGGTTCTTAGGGCTGGGCAAGAAGCCGGGGTCCTGGAGGGCACACTGGTACACACCGTTCCGAGCGCAGATCTCCTTCCAGTTGCCTGCGGTGGTAACGGTGCGCTTCCAAGAATAGACCCTCATGCTTTGTGCAGAAAGGAGAAGAAATGGGCTTCCTGGATAAACTGCGCGGCGACAAGGGCGGGGCAGAGAAATGCTCCGTCTGTGGCTACAAGTTCTCGCCGGAGCCAACCAAGGGCAGCGATTTGATGGCGGTGGTCATCGCCAAAAAGGGGTTCGCCTGTAGCAAGTGCGGGCGCCTTTACTGTATGAAGTGTGCCCCTAAAGACTCAACGGGAACCCTCGTCTGTCACTGCGGCGGGAACCTCGGATTTCGTGGCTAAACGGGGAGACGGAAAGGAGGCCGACGCAACAATACCAGCCCGGGTGTGTATATCTCACCCTTGCGAAGGTTTGTAACCTTCGCAAGGGTATACAATAAGATGCGCAAACTATTTATGAGAAAGGAAATAACTCGTGAAAGAAAAATTTTCCACTGAGGAGTGGGAACTCCTGAAACTGCTGCCCTTCCAGGTCTTCGCCCTGGTCGCTGGCGCCGACAAGAAGGTTGACCAACAGGAGATCGCCCAACTGCAGAAAGACCTGCAGGATGCGCCCTTCTACAAAGACCCCCTGCACAAAGAACTCGCTGTGGACATCCTGACCTCGGATGTCAGTGCCCTCATCTCAAAAGCAACGGACGCGTCGAAGTTCGTGGACCGAGCCAACCAGATAAAGGGGATCCTCAAAGTGAAGCTGACGACGGAGGAGTACCAGAGGTTCGTGGCCAGTATGTTCATCAACGGCCTCAGAATTGCCCGAGCCTCTGGCGGGGGCGTCCTCGGTATGGGCGAGAAGGTCAGCGAAGAAGAAAAAGTGGCCCTGGTCATGTTCGCCACGCTGTTTGAATTGGATTTGCAAAGCGTCTCCAAGTACTTCGGCTAAAGCCGCCTTGAGGCCGGACCGGGTTACATAGCCCACCAGACGTCCGAAGTCGGGGAGACTTCGGATGTCTGACTACTCGTGTCTGTGGGCAACCTCAGGGATATGGACGAGTACCTCAAAGCCGGCCAGAGACTGGATGAGATCGCCGCCGATCGTTGGGCACTATTAGCAGAACGCAGCGCAATAATTCGTTGGGCGGCAGCCCCAACAAGAACGGCCTGGAGGCAAGACATGGCTTCTGCGGAGGAAGTGCTGAGCAAATTGGACTCCCAAGCAAGGCCCGATCGGGTGCAGGGCATGGCCAGATACGGGATGGCAGCCGAGCGCCGACTGGGAGTGTCTGTCCCCGATATGCGTAGGATAGCAAAAGAGGCTGGCAAAGACCATGACCTCGCGCTGAGATTGTGGGAGACAGGGATACCTGAGGCCAGGATCGTAGCCTCTATGGTGGACCGACCGGAGGATCTGACCGAGCAGCAGATGGATGAATGGGTAGCGGGTTTCAACTCGTGGGACGTGTGCGACCAGGTGTGCATGAACCTGTTCGAGAAGAGTCCATTGGCCTGGAAAAAGATAGTGGAGTGGTCGGAGCGGGAAGAGGAGTATGTGAAGCGGGCCGCTTATGCGCTGATCGCCTGCCTAGCCTGGTATGACGAGGAGGCGAGGGATGAGAAGTTTATCGGGCTGTTTCCGGTGATAAAGCGAGGAGCAACGGACAAGCGCAATTATGTCAGGAAGGCGGTGAGTTGGGCGTTGCGCAATATCGGGAAGAGGAACAGGAGCCTGAACGGAGCAGCGCTGGAGGTAGCGGAGGAGATTGGGCGAATGGATTCCAGGGCGGCTCGCTGGATAGCATCAGATGTCAGAAAGGAGCTCAGTAGCGAGGCCGTGCAGAAGAGGCTAGGTGCTTAAAGCGGTACCATCGTTGGACTGCCCGATGGAGCATTATGAAGAAATCATATCAACATGGTTGGACGGCAAAGCCCGCAGAAAGGAGCGCAATCATGGGCAAGGTTGATCTCAAGAAAGACTTGAAGCATCTCTACAACCCATCGGCCGTTGAAGTTTCGGTAGTGGATGTTCCACCGATGAACTTTCTGATGGTCAATGGCACTGGCGACCCAAATGTTTCTCTGGAGTATCAACAGGCAATGGAAGCGCTTTTCTCCCTCTCCTACGCTCTCAAATTCAAGATCAAGAAGAGCACTGGCGTAGATTACGCTGTAATGCCTTTGGAAGGGTTGTGGTGGACGGACGACCCAAGCCAGTTCAGTATGAGCAATAAGGCAATCTGGAAGTGGACAGCGATGATCATGCAACCAGAATACGTTGCGGCTGAGATGGTTGCGGAAGCCCTGGACGAAGTCAGGAAAAAGAAAGGCTCTCCTGCCCTGGAGAGAGTGCGATTCGAAACCTATCACGAGGGTCTATCGGCTCAAATCATGCACATTGGGCCTTACGCTGCCAGCCTATTCGTAGGTAGGTACAAGTTGCCGCCCAACACCTCGCTTCAGCCGACTGTCCCTCGCTCCACGCCTGCCGCTAACGCGCTCTCCGCTATCCGGAAAGGAGCAAACGATGCCGCGAGTTATCCATTTCGAAATCCCCGCTGATGACCCAGCGCGAGCCATCTCGTTCTACGAGAAGGTCTTTGGCTGGGTGATCCAAAAATGGGAGGGGCCGACAGAGTACTGGCTCATCACCACTGGCCCGGCAAGCGAACCCGGGATTGATGGCGGATTGGCCAGGAGAACCGACCCCACCACCTGTACCGAGAACACGATCGGGGTAGCGTCTCTGGATGGGTACTTGCAGAGGATCGAGGCGAACGGGGGCAAGATCATCCGCCCGAAGGCAGCCGTCCCTGGAGTGGGTTGGCTGGCCTATTGCGAGGACACTGAGGGCAACAGATTCGGCCTCATGCAGGAGGGCCCGACGGCAAAATAGAACACGGTGCACACCCTCCCGCAGGTTCAGCCCGTAGGACAAGTTGACAACTTGTCCTACGGAAAACGCAGCACCGGTGTCCCGCTCTCAGGTCGTGATTTGTGCTCGTAGGGCTCCCGTCCCGGCTCGATGATGTGCAAAACTCGCCAGCCTCGCTCCACCAGGGCATCGGCGATGAAGCGACGGTGACAGCGGAAGAACAGTTTCTCCGCGCACATAAACGCTGTCTGCTTCCCCGCCGCTATCTCTTCCAGTTCCGCCAGCCCGCGCCCGAATTCCTCCGTGGCCAGGTAACCTTCGTAGCCGCCATCCCTGTAGCCGCCCAACAAGTCGCCCAGCCAGTGATATTCGATCCCCTGCCCTGGCAGTGTTTCCTCCAAGGTCTCCCTGTTGAATTGGGGATTCTTGCGCGAGTGGGGGAAGCGCCTCACGTCCACCAGCACCTGGACCCCGTGGGCGGCGAGGAGTCCCACCATCTCGTCCAGGCTGCGGGTGGAGTGGCCGATGGAATAGATTCGGCGAGGCGCGGGTGGCGCGCGGCGAGGGGCGCGGACTTTGCCCAAGAGAAGGCTCACGGCGAAGCCCAGCCCGAGAGCAGCCCAAAATGGGGCAGCAGAGCCAAAATGGACCCGCAAATACGTTCCCACGGTCGGGGCGAGGGCAGCGATGAGACCGGTGATGGTGCCGAAAAGACCGACGAGCGTCCCTCGAGATCGTCCCGTCGCGATCTGGGTCAGTAGAGTGCTGTAAGCCACGATGCCCATCTGCAGGCCAGCGTTGGAAGCAGCGAAGAGAGCGAGCCCCGTCGGGGAGGTTCCCACTATCGCCCAGGCCGCCATCGTGCCAACGTGGGCCAAACAAGCAGCCGCCAGGATGTTACGACCCCCGTAGCGATCAGCCAGGCGGCCGCCCAGCAGGCTGGCCACCATCGCGGCCAAGCCACCTATGGCAAACAAGCCGTTGATCTGGGGCTTATCGAGCCCCAAGGCGTCCTCGGCGTGGAGAGAGGCGAAAGGTCCCCACAAGGTCAAGGTGTACACTGTGGCGAAGAGGCAGGCGACAACCAAGAACCAACGAACTTGCTCCTGGCGAAAATCCTGCAGGTGTCCCAGCGTGATGGGCGATGGGCGGTGATTCGTCTCGCGCAAGCCCACCATCCGCAAGAGGGCACAGACAAGGGAGAGCACGGCCGTCGTGTACATCAGCGGTCGGATGCCGACCCGGGGTAGCAGGAGCGCTCCCAGGCCCGGGCCCACAGCGATGGCCAGGCTGATGGCGAACTCGAAGGCGCCGAAGGCTCCCCCGCGCCGATCCTCTGGCACCGACTCGGCCAAAAGCGAGGTGAAGGCCGGCGACTGGATGGCGCTCAGGGAATTGATGAGGAACAGGGCGACGAGGAGCGTGGGCCAGTTTTGAGCAGCCCCGGCCAGGGCATACAGCGGTCCGAAAACGAAAGTGGGCACTACAATAAGCCACTTGCGGCCGTAGCGGTCGGTCAAAAGACCCCCGGCGAACTGCATCAAAGTGTAGCCCAGCGTGATCAGAGAATAGCCCAGGCCCACCTGGGCGTCGCTGGCCCCCAGGTCGCGGAAGTAAAGGGGCAACAGCAGGTACCAGGTGAAAAGCGAAGTTACCAGGAGGAAGACGGTCCCGGCGATGACCAGGACATTGGATTCTATGGGAGCACGAAAGCGTGGCATTCCCTGGCCTTTCTTTTGGCCCTATTATACTTCGGGATATGACTGGTCGCAAGCCTCATCTAAACCTGGCGAAGGTTTTGAACCTTCGCAAGGTTGGCCGGCGGGAGGGTTCCGTTTCCGGGCGACGTTCAAACGGCGAAGTTTTGACGCGCGCAAGAAATTGTGCTATATTTGGGAAAGAATTGGGGGTAACGATGAAATTTACGATAGAGTGCGAACAAGAAGAAGACGGGCGCTGGCTGGCTGAAGTGATTGAGCTCCCCGGAGTACTTGCCTATGGACGCACACCAGACGAGGCCATAGCAAAAGTTCAAGCCCTAGGCCTGCGCGTACTTGCCGATCGCATCGAACACGGCGAAGAGGCCCCTGCCTTGATGAGCATTTCCTTTTCCACAGCATGAGCCAATGGCGATCCACAAAAGCAAGGCACGTGCTTGTCGCACTCCTGCGTATTGGCTGGAGCATCAAACGTCAGTCCGGCTCGCATCGCACTCTCTCGCGCCCTAACTCATCTAAACCTTGCGAAGGTTTTGAACCTTCGCAAGGTTGGTCTGAAACAATCCAACAAACAGTGAGAGTTCACGCCGTGGGCACTGAAAACGCCCGCCCGCCCAGCAAGGTGCGACGGGTTTCTGTATACGTAGGGGAAGATCATGGTAACACCGAGGGCAAATCAATTCGCCGGATGTCTGATCGGGCAGTGTTTGGGCGACGCTGCTGGTTTCATCGTGGAAGGATATCCGCCACAGATTTGCCGTCAGTATGTGGATGAGATACTGAGACCCGGCAAAGTGGAGGGGCAAAGCCGCGGCGGCTTCTCCTTCGGACAATACTCCGACGACTCGCAACTGGCCCGGGAACTGCTGCAGAGTTTCGCCGCTTGCGGCAAGTTCGACCCGTCCGACTATGCCGGTCGCATCGCCGCTATCTTTCGAGAGAAGCGCATTGTCGGGGCCGGATACGCTACGGCAGCGGCCGCCCAGCGCCTCCTGCAAGGTCTGCCCTGGGACAAAGCGGGGACATTCTCACCAGCAGCGGGGAACGGCAGTGCGATGCGCGCCGGGCCGATCGGCCTCCTCTTCTACGACGACCCCGCACAAATGATCCGCGCCGCGCACGACCAAGGCCGCATCACACATCAAGACCGCCGTTGCTCGGCGGGCGCGATTGCCATCGCCGGCGCCGTGGCACTGGCGCTCCAGCAAGAGACTATCGAACCGATATCCTTCACTGCCCAACTCTCTGCCTGGGTGCGCCCCTTTGACCACATCTTAGCGGACGCGCTGGAGCAGATGCCGGAGTGGGTCCTCTTGCCACCACACGAGGCTGTCTCGCTGATTTCGCGGATCGGACTGGTGCCCGGTTATTCGGGCGGGTGGGTGGGCATTTCGCCCTTCGTTACCAGCAGCGTCCTGTGGAGCCTGTACGCATTTCTGAGATGGCCCGAGGATTATTGGGAAGCCATTTGCGCGGCCATTGCCGTGGGTGGGGATGTGGACACCACGGCTGCTATGACCGGCGCCATCAGCGGAGCAATAGTGGGATTAGAAGGGATACCGTTCCCCTTGGCCAGGCACCTGAACGACAGAGGGACGTGGAAGTACGGCGAACTCGTCTTATTGGCCCAGAGGTGCTACGAGATTAAGATGGGTCGGAAACCTGAGGACTAATCCACACCAGCAATTGAGATGCTACCGCTTCTTTTCGCCGTTGATGCCTCGCTAGGTTAACAAAACCGCTTGTTGACACGTAAAAACAGCCATGTTATAATATATTTGTAGTTTCCTCGCTCAGGAGGCGTGATGACAGTCTGTGTCATGGTGAAGGTCAGCGAAGGGCTAGTTCTAGCAGCCGACAGCGCAACCGTGATCAGTGGAAGGGTCGGAAATGAACCGGGCATTCTTAAGACTTATGAACACTCGCGAAAACTCTCCCATATAAAAGACTACCCAGTGGGCACGCTGGCCTGGGGCACTGCCCTTATTGGGTCGCGAAGCGTCGAAAGCCTTATCAAAGAATATGAATATGGCCTACCTTCACTATTGGAGGAACAAGAAAAAATCAAGGAAAAACGAAGCAGAGGTGAAGAGATCAAGCCTTTCGAGTACTCGGTGAAAGAAATCGCCGCGGGCCTTTTAGAACATATTCAAGACTACTACGAGGCGGAGTTTGCTGATCTTGAAGTCAGCAAACGCCCTTTTCTGGGAATTCTGGTAGCCGGCTTTTCCTCTGGGCGGTTCTTTCCAGAGCACTGGCTGTTCGAATTGCCACATGGTACGGCGTTGAAAGATGTGCGACCTGACAGGGAGGGTAAACCGGATTTCGGAGCTCATTGGTACGGACTGACAGATGCCATCGTGCGTCTTCACTGGGGAAGAGATGATCATGCAGTAGACATCCTGGCAAAGCACTTCAAGGTCTCAACTGAGGAGATTAACAATCTCCTCATGCCACTACAATACGTAGTGCCATTCGCAGGGATGCCGCTGCAAGACGCCATCGATTACGCCGTGTATCTCGTCAATGTTGCAATAGGACGATATCGTTTCGTTATCGGAGCCCCCTTATGTGGAGGAGAAGTAGACGTTGCTGTGATCACGCCTAACAACTTTACCTGGGTTAAGCGGAAAACGTGGAAGGCGATCTGATTTCGAACAAGTTTTGACAGAGGAGGAGGTTGCACGCGATGGCCATCGAATTATATCGACCATCAAAACCTTCGAATTGTACAGGCGAACTCCCGCCCAAAATCCAATTGAATGAAGAGCAAAGGTTCATCGCAATTGAAGCATTCGATATGATGAGTGGTGAACTGTTTATCAGCGGCGCACCCAAAGAGACACCACGGCCCAGCCCGCGTGTGCGTCCAGCCGTGCGTGAAAGTCTGGAGCGCAGTATACGCGAACATGCGGATGTATGGGCCGAACTGGCAAAGAGTTGATCTTCCTGACGGAAGACGAAATCCTCGAGATTAACCGCCGTATGATTCTCGAGTTTGGCGGTGTGTACTTTGAGGGGGACAGAAACCTGGCGAATGCCGGATCGCTGCGCTACGTTCTGGAGGCGATCCAGGGCTCTATTTTCGATCGTGATCCATATCCTACCGTCTTTGACAAAGCAGCCGCGCTTGCCTGGGAAATCATTAAGGCACATGTCTTTCACGATGGCAACAAGAGAACCGGCATGGAAGCATGCCGGCTTTTTCTTGAGTTAAACGGATGGAAGTTGACCATAGACCGGGAAATTATCTGTATCGCCATAAAGATAGAAAGAGGTGAGTTGGATCACCCCAGATTGGCAAGTTGGATAGCAGGCAAAAGTCGGCCTATCGAACATAAGTAAGCATAGGACCCGAAAAAAGTACCGACAGGCAGAGGACTGCCTATCGTTGGTCATAAGCGTGATGCAGGCCATGGTCTCTTGTGGCGGCCATGGCCTGTGCCATTTCCTCGGTCATCGCCGCGCCGAAACGGTACTGGAAAGGCCACATGCTCACCGGGTCGAAGAGGCCCACCCGGTCACCATTATGCAAAACGTGACCCAAGTCTGGCTGGAGGCCGGGCATGGCGCTCAATTGCCCGTTGATGAAGGTAACCCCGCGTTCCTCAGAGTGCACCCTCAGATGTGCCAGCAGGTCGGACATCGTACTCCCCTCGGGAAGTGACACCTGCAGGTTGGCAAAGCCACCCTGATTCGCCTCACTGCGGTGCCGCGCCAGAGCGCCGTACAGCCACACATCCACGATGATGTCTGCCATTATCCCCCTCCCACCGGTGGGAAAACGCCCACTTCGTCGCCGGGCTTCAGAGGCCAATCCATGGGGCGGGCCCGGCCTTCGACAAAGGCCACCTTCACCTCCTCACGAGGCAGATTCAGGTGATTCACCAGGTCGCCCACGGTAGCGCCATCGGGCAATTCGACCTCAAACGGGGTCCCTGATCTCACACCCTCCACATATCGGTTCAGGGTAGCGAAAAGTTTCACCCGCACTCGCATTGTTACCTCACGGACAGCGCACGATGTCTCCCTATTTCGGTTAGGCCACGCGGCCCTCCAGACTGACAGATAGCGGTTTTTCTGCCATTGCACTCACTTTCAGGATGGAGAAGCCGATGACGTTTCCTTCCTCATCCACCTTTTCCATCACTGCGTCGTTTTCTGTCTCCCTGAAGTACCCTGCTTTTCTCTCAAAAAGGACTTCGAGGTAATCCCCTTCCCTATCGTACCAGATCTTTATTTCTTTTGCCACTATCTGCACACCTTTGCCATAGCCCTCATTGGCACCGCTTTGTGGACGAAAGATACCACAAAGGTCATCGGCGGACCCATCTTCCCTCAACCTGCAGGTCACGGACAGCGCACGATGTCCTGCGCCCACAGGCAGTCGGCGCAGGAGGGATTCCAGCCCCAACAGCCCTCGTTGCGCTCGCGCAGGTCGCAGGTTTCACGCAGGTCACAGTCGGGACAGGAAGGGAAATGAAACGCCCGCACCTCGCTACGAAAGCGCACGTACTCCTCCGACATCCAGATTTCCGCCAGGGGCTGCTCATTCACGTTCCCCAGAACATATCGGCTCACTTGCTTTTTCCTGCCGTCCACCGCAAAGTAAGAGTACGTGTGCGACAGGGCATAGCAGGGCGATACGCCGCCATCCCATCCTACCACAATGGCCCGATCTCCTACAAATCGGCAACGCCGCTCCGCTCCCCAGTGCATACGCGGCAGTTCCAGCGTCCCCCACATCAGCCAAGCGCCCGCCTGGATCGGCCAACCACCCGTGTCGAGGGGCGGACGTGGCTCATAGCCGTAGAGGATTTCGCCGCGCATCTCCTCGGTGTAGGGCAAGACGTTGCTCACCAGGACGCGGGCGGCGTTCAACCGCGAGGCTAACCCAGCCAGGTCCGGCAGTTCGGCCACATTGTTGCGCAGGACGACGAACTCGATCCCCAGCGCTGGGGTCAGCGAAGCCAGTTCGCTTTTCGCTTCGTTCAAGGCGCGGATATTGCCCAACACCTGGGAGAGCATCGCCCCACGGATACCGGCGTAGGTTTCGGGCTTCACGCCGTCCACCGACACCACCAGGCGATCTACGCCCAGCCGCACCAACTCCCGGGCCATCTGGGCGTCCAGCAGGAGGCCGTTGGAGCCGATGGTCACCGCCAGGCCACGTTCGCGCACCGCCTGGATCATCTCCAAAATGTTGGGATGACTCAGCGGCTCGCCAAAGCCAGTGAAGACCACGCGGGTCAGATTGGGCAAAGCGCCCAGACTTTCCAGCAGCCGCCCAAAGGTGGCCATAGACATCGGCGCTTCGGGGTCCTCCCAGACGTTGCGGATACAAGTGCGGCAGTGGAGATTGCAGGCGGTGGTCGGTTCGACATACAGTTTCCGCACATCGGGCAAGCGTGGATGGAGGATGAGGTCGCCCTCGCGCTCATCCAGCCAGTATTCGGTGTCGGCGGCGATGGACCGGCGTTGCAGGAATTCGTCCGGCAGGATCAATCTGCCCTGCTCGTCCACTTTCACCCTGGGCATGTTCTTTTCTCCTGGCCCGAAATTATATCGTTCGCCGTGGACAGAGTCAAGAGCGCCGGGTGATAGCAAGCGAACTATGCCTCCCGGCACCCTCCCGCAGGTTGAGAAAAGCGAAAACATCCGATTTCCAATATGGGTACAGTGCTCTAACAACCAGAGCCTACGGGAGGGCTGTCCCCTCCGACTTTGTATCAACCCTGGCGAAAAAGGTGCTGTGCCAGCACATGGTATCCACTCCAAGGGCCTAGTTCAACGGCGACTTTGTCGAGCATAAAAGGTACGACCAACCTGATGTTCTCATCGATCTCTGGCAATTGCTCCTTGAGGTGGGCAAAAGGTGTTTGGTAGCCCAGGGAGGAGTGTTCTCGTACGTTGTTGTAGTAGTAGAGATAGCCCAGGGCTTCGTCGAGCAAATCCCGCTCGCTGTGAATAGCAAGCGCTCTGGGG
>JACIWT010000029.1 GCA_014360825.1 Chloroflexota bacterium
TAGCAGGCGGCCCCGATCGACCACTCCGGCACCTCCCCACGCTGTGCGGCTGTGAAAGTGAACCGCTGCGGAGGGAGAGGGATTCGAACCCCCGGTGGGTTACCCCACAACGGTTTTCAAGACCGCCGCAATCGTCCGCTCTGCCATCCCTCCAGTGCATAGTATACTCCACGCGGAGCGCTTCTGTCAAACCCAGTGGGTGCCGTTCGGAACAGCCCGCTTGTGCCTCGAAGCAGATCGTGGTATAATCTTTCATAGCATAGCCATCGTGGGGAGGCGCTATGAACCGCATCCGGTCCCAACTGACTTCACGGCCGGAGTAAAGTGAGGAGGTATGGGCTATGGATGTCCGTGAGCGGATCGAGCAACTGCGCAAACTCATCCACTATCACAATTATCGCTACTACGTCCTCGACAGCCCCGAGATCAGCGACAGCGAATACGACGCCTTGATGCGGGAACTCGAAGCGCTGGAGGCACAACACCCCGAACTCATCACCCCCGACTCGCCCACCCAGCGCGTGGGTGGCGCGCCCCTGGAGAAGTTCGAGAAAGTCACTCACCCCCGCCCTATCCTGAGCCTGGGCGACGCCATGAACGAAGAGGAACTGCGCGCTTGGCGCGAACGCATCATGCGCCTGCTCCCTCCTGGCACCAAACTCGAGTACGTGGTCGAACCCAAGATTGATGGCCTGACCGTGGTGCTCACCTATGAGAACGGCATCTTCACCAAGGGGGCGACACGGGGCGACGGCGAGGTAGGAGAAGACATCACCGCCAACCTGCGCACCATCAAGGCGCTGCCGTTGCGGATACCGGTCAGCGGCGATGAGACCGCCCCGGCTCGTCTCGTGGTGCGCGGCGAGGCTTATATGCCTGTGGATGCCTTCGAACGCTTCAACCGCGAGCAAGAAGAGAAGGGCGAACGCACCTTCGCCAACCCGCGCAATGCCGCCGCCGGCAGCGTGCGGCAATTGGACCCCAGTATCACCGCCGCCCGGCCCTTGAGCCTCTTCTGTTATTCCATCGTTGCCTCGGAGGGCATCACCATCACCACCCAGTGGGAAACACTCGCTTACCTGCGAAGGATGGGCTTCCCAGTAGCCACCGATGTGGCCATTTTCTCCGATTTCGAGGAGATGGTGGCCTATTGCAAAGAGTGGATGAAGAAGCGCGACACTCTGAATTTCGAGGCTGATGGGGTGGTGGTCAAGATCAACGACCTGGCCACGCAGGAGAGCCTGGGCGTGGTGGGCAAGGATCCCCGCGGGATGATCGCCTTCAAGTTCCCGGCCCGCGAAGCCACCACCAAACTCGTGGCCCTGGGCATCAACGTGGGGCGCACGGGGACGCTCAACCCATTCGCCATCCTGAAACCGGTGCGGGTGGGCGGCGTGACCATCACAAAGGCCACTTTGCACAACTTTGAGGACATCGCCCGCAAAGACATCCGCATCGGTGACACAGTGCTCATCAAGCGCGCCGGCGACGTCATTCCCCAAGTGGTAATGCCCATCACCAGCCTGCGCACCGGCGAGGAAAAGCCCATCGAGATACCGGCCAGTTGTCCGGTGTGCGGGGAGCCGACGGAGAAACCGGAGGGCGAGGTGGCGGTCTATTGCACCAATATGTCCTGCCCAGCCCAGATCGTCCAGCACATCACCCACTTCGCCAGCACGATGGACATCGAGGGCCTGGGGGAGAAGATCGTGCAGGCCTTCGTGGATCACGGCCTCATCCACGACGCTGCCGACCTCTACTACCTGCGGGCGGAGGACATCATGCGCATCGAGGGCTTCGCCGAGAAGAGCACCGAGAACCTGCTGAACTCCATCGCGTCCTCGAAGGTGCGACCCCTCTGGCGGGTCATCGCTGCCCTGGGCATCCGGGGCGTGGGCAGTGTGGTGGCCCAACTACTGGCTCAGCATTTCACTTCTATAGACGCGCTCGCGGCAGCCAGCGAGGAGGAATTGCAGACCATCCCCGGCCTGGGGCCGCACACTGCGGCCAGTATCGCCAGTTTCTTCTCCCGCGAACGCAACCGCCAGTTCATCGAGAAGTTGTGCCGGGCCGGCGTGGTATTGGCAGGCGAAAGAGAGGCGCCGCGCGAGGGTCCGCTGGCGGGCCTCACTTTTGTGATTACCGGCACGCTCTCCGTCAGCCGCGAGGAGATGACCGAGTACATCGAGACTCACGGCGGCAAGGTGACGGGCTCGGTGTCGAAGAACACAAGTTACCTGGTGGTGGGCGATTCGCCTGGGGGGACGAAGTACGAGCGGGCACAGGCCCTGGGCGTGCCCATGATCTCCGAGGCCGACCTGCGGCGCATGGTGGAGCGGGGTGGCTGAGGGAGATGAGCGACGCTTACGCCTAATGGCCTTACGAACCTGGTTGAACTGAACCTTACTTAAGGAGGGCAGATACCCATGGCGATTCCCGATTACCAATCTATTATGCTTCCCTTGCTGAGATTTTTGGGTGACAAGCAGGAGCATTCCTTACGCGAAGCAATCGACAAACTCGCTGATCATTTCGAGCTTTCGGCTGGAGAACGCCGAGAATTACTTTCCAGTGGCCAACAAGCGGTTTTTGATAATCGCGTAGGATGGGCCAGAACCTACATGAAAAAGGCTCTTCTTGTGGAATATACTCGCAGGGGATATTTCCGAATTACCAATAGAGGTTTGAATGTGCTTAGTCAAAACCCTCCCACAATCGACGCCAAGTTTCTAAATCAGTTTGAAGAATTCAGGGAATTCCGAGCAATCAGAAAAGAAAAGCCAGATCGTGAAGAATATGAGCCGGAGAAGACCCCTGAGGAAGTGCTAGAGAGTGCCTACCAGAACCTCAGAAACCATCTCGCCGCGGATCTTCTTCAGCAAATCAAAACCTGTCCCCCCAGCTTGTTCGAGAAAATCGTTGTAGATCTGCTCGTCAAAATGGGTTACGGGGGGAGTCGTCAAGACGCAGGGAAAGCCATCGGTCAGACGGGTGACGAAGGTATAGATGGAATAATCAAAGAAGACCGACTAGGCCTCGACGTTATCTACATTCAAGCCAAGCGTTGGGAGAATACAGTCGGGCGACCAGAGATTCAGAAATTCGCAGGCGCACTCCAAGGTCAGCGTGCCAGAAAGGGCATATTCATAACTACCTCAAGTTTTTCCCGAGATGCACATGAGTACGCTTCACGAATCGACAGTAAAATTGTCCTCATAGATGGAGAGCAACTTGCGCAGTTCATGATCGATCATGATATTGGAGTGACTCCTGTTTCAAACTATGAAATCAAAAGGATTGACTTGGACTATTTTACTGAGGAATGAGGCATTAAAAACGGCGTCCCCTACCCCAATCCCTCCCCATTACACCACCCCACCAGGCCCGAATCCTGCACCTGCACCCGGTACCAGGGATACCCCTCCGCGAAAATTGGGCCCTCCAGAACCGTCACCGCCGTCAGATGTGGCAGGATGCCCACCAGCGACTCGGAGGAGCCGGGCCCGGCCCGCAAGTCTAGGCTCTCGCTGATCACCTGCGTTGTGCTGCCCACCGGGATCCAGGTGTAGGGTGTGGGGCTCTGGGTGGGAGTGGGCAGACCTGTGCCAATGGGCGTGGGCGTCAGGGTGAGCGAGGGCGTGCCGGTTGCTGTTCCGGCACTGGTGGGAGTAGCCGACGCAGTCGGGCTCGGGATGAGCGTCGGGGTCAGCGTGGGCCACCAGGGCAGCGGCCCGCGCAGCCAGCGCCACAGGTCCCCTGCCCAGACCAGCAGTTCCACCGGCCGGATCGTCTTCTCCCGCCCCCCTTCGCGCACGATCCACGTCGTGTGCACCACCGCCGCGCGTTCGTAACTCACGCCCAGGAACTCCACACTGGGCACCAACTCTACATGATCCACAGTGGTGGTCAGGGGTTGCATCGGGCGCTGCGACATATAGCCCTCGAAAGACTGGCGGCTGAAGAGGCTCTGCGCGTTCGGGTGGAGCAGGGCGTACATCATCCCGTACTGCCCTGCCTTCTGGTAGGTGTAGAGGTGCTCCACAGTCTTGCCCGGGCCAGGCACCAGGTCAATCACCAGGGGCAAGGTGGGCTGTGACACCACTTCTTGGGGCTCATAGCCCTCCGCTTGAACATGAACCAGGTGGTCATCGCCCACCTCGATGGTGAAGACTCCGCCGTCATCGGTTCTCATTGTCTTCGTGCCGCTGCGGACCAGCGCGCCCCGGACGGGTTCGCCCGTGATCGCATCGCGCACCCGGCCCTGAGTGGCCCAGCGGGTAGGTGGCGGGGTGAGGGTGATGGTAGGGGTGAGCGTGGGTGCCCGGAAGAGATCGGCGAGTCCTCGGACCCTTGGTTGGACAACCGGGGAGCGCAGGAGCAATATCAACAGCACCAGCAGTAAGATTATGGCCATTACATAGTAAATGAGGGTTCGATTTTGCACGTTAACCTCTCCATCAGGGCGGTAGATTGCTATGGCCCGGCCAGGGGCACGAGCCAGTTTGCGGCTGCCCAGCCGATCGTCCCGTCCTCCATCTGCAAGCGCCACCATTCGTAGCCACCGGCTGACTGTGGTCCCTCCAGCACGGTGAGGATGGTGCCTTCTGGCATGATGACCAGCGTTGTGTAGTCCATCCCGGGCCCGCTACGCAGGCGCAAGTTTTGACCCTCGGTGTTCGCCACCTTCACGCGAATGCCCACCGCGATGGTGGCTGGAACGGTGGGTGTGGGTGGAGTGGTAGGCGTCAGTGTGGGCAGCGGGGTCAGGGTGGGCAGGGCGGTTGCCGTTACCGTGGGGTACGGGGTGTTGGTGGGCGCTGGGGCAAATGGGCTCTCGCGGTGTGATGTCACCAGATACACGCCCGCGGCCACCGCGACGAGCAGGACAACCACCCCAAGCCGCTGGAAGGCAGTGGAGCGCCGGGGCATTGGCGGGCACTCCATTCGGCGTGCTCCGCGGTGTTCCTCTGGTGGCTTCTCGCTGTGGTCATGATCTTCTGTCATAGTCATCTCCACGTTTTTCAGGTGGTCTACTCGCTTTGCGTTGATGGTCAATCTTCATCGCCTAGGCACCGAGAGCGCTGAGAAGACTCTGGTAAAACTCTCTGCGAACTCTGTGCCTCTGCGGTAAATTCAGGGTTCTCAGGGTTGTTTCAGGCTGGCCAACAATTCGGCCAGTGGCAATGTGTTCACAATGTGCTTCTTTTCCGCCCAACCGCGTCGGGCCGTCATCACGCCGTAATACATCGCCTCCAGGCCATCCAGGCTGTGGGCATCGCTATCTATGCTCAGGCGCACGCCCATCTCCACTGCCCGGCGCACGTGCACGTCGTCCAGGTCGAGCCGGTCGGGGATGCCGTCGATCTCCAAGATGGTGCCAGTTTTCTGGGCTTCTATCAGCACATCGTCCAGGTCCACCAGGCTGGCCTCCCGCTGGCCTAAGATGCGGCCGGAGGGGTGGCCGATGATGTCCACGTGAGGGTTGCGCATGGCCTTGATCATCCGCGCCGTGATGGTCTCGCGATCCTGGCGCAGTCCACTGTGGATGGAAGCCACCACCACATCGAGTTCAGCCAGCACTTCATCGGGGAAATCCAGGCTCCCGTCGCCGCGGATTTCCACCTCGGCCCCCTGCAGCAGGCGGAAATTGTCGAATGTATCATTCAGACGGTCTATCTCGCGGCGCTGTTCCCGCAGTCGCACCTCATCCAGCCCATTGGCCACGCCCAGGCCCTTGGTGTGGTCGGAGATCACCAGATACTCATAGCCCAGCGCTCGCGCCTTACTCGCCACCTCCTCGATGGTGGCCGCGCCATCGCTCCATCGAGTGTGGACGTGCAGATCGCCGCGGATGTCGCCCAGTTCGACGAGTTTCGGCAACCTGCCAGCGGCGGCCATTTCGATCTCGCCCCTGTCCTCGCGCAATTCGGGGGGGATCCACTGCAGACCGAGGGTCTGGTACACCTCTTCCTCAGATGGGCACAGGATTTCGCTGCCGTCCTGGCGCTTGAAACCATGCTCGCTGAGGCTTAGTCCCTGCTTGATCGCCCGTTCGCGCAGGGCGATATTGTGGGCTTTGCTGCCGGTAAAATGTTGTAGGAGAGAGCCGAACCGAGCCGGCTCCAAGACCATCAAGTCCACCTGCAAACCGTTATCCAGGCGCACGGTGGCTTTCGCTGGCCCTTGGGCGGCGATCTCTTTCACCCGCCGGAACTTGACGAAAGCGTCGGTGACTGCCGCCGGCTCCACCGACGAAGCCAGCAGGTCAATATCGCCCACCGTTTCCTTCATTCGGCGCAGGCTGCCGGCAGCGTCGGCTCGTTCGACCATCGGCAGGGAGCGGAGATAGGCCACGAGATCCTGGGCCACAGGCCAGGCCACGTAGAGCGGGATGCGCGTGCTGCGCCGGTAGAGCGCTTCGATACCCTCTAAGATGCGCTGCTCGGAACGTGCGCCCAGGCCCGGCAGTTCGCGCAACTTTCCCTCTCGGGCCGCCTTTTCTACCTCTGCCACACTCATCAGACCAAGCCGCTCCCAGAGCAACTTGGCGGTCCTGGGGCCGACCTCGGGAATGGCCATTAGGCTGGCAACTCCGACCGGCACTTCCTCCTGCAGGTCTTCGTAGTATCCCAGCCGCCCAGTGCGGAAGAGTTCGTCCAGTTTTTTCTCCAATGCCTCACCGATGCCAGGCACCTCGCGCAAGCGCCCCTCCCGCCAAAGGTCGCTCAAATCTCTGCCCAGGTGAGCGATGTTGTCTGCGGCGCGACGGTAGGCCATCACCCGGTAGCGATCCTCACCCTTGATCTCCAGCATATCCGCGATGCGGCGTAAGATCTCGATAACCTCTTCGTTGGTCATAGGTCACCTCCCCCACCGCTATGACTCAATGGTAATTATAATCCCTTTCGGGCCCTTCGGCAACGCGCCGAGTTGACAAAAATCCGCTTCTGCAGCATAATCGCCCTCAAATAGTGCGGCGACCAGCGATGCTCAACGCGCTGGACTCGCCGCCCTTTCACATCCAGAGGAGAATTACCATGACCTCCGAACGAACATCCAAGGAACAAGTGTTAGACCGGGCCCAACGGGACCGCATCCACTTCATCAGCCTGCAGTTCACGGACATCCTGGGCACTATCAAGAATGTAACCATCCCCATCGGGCGCCTCGGGGAGGCATTGGAGTACGGCGTCTGGTTCGACGGCTCATCCATCGAGGGGTTCGCCCGCATCGCCGAGAGTGATATGGTGCTGCACCCTGATCCCTCCACATACCGCCTGATCCCTTGGGAGCCAGAATCTCGGCGCACGGCCCGCATTATTTGCGACATACATCGTCCCGATGGCCAGCCCTTTGAGGGCGACCCGCGTTACATCCTCAAGCGTGCCCTGGCGGAGGCCAGGGAAATGGGCTTTGTGTATAACACTGGACCAGAGGTGGAGTTTTTCCTGTTCAAGATGGATGGCGAGGCTACACGCAAACCCGTGCCCCACGATGTGGGTGGTTATTTCGACTTCTCGCCCCGCGATCTGGCCTCGGAGGTGCGCGAGGACATCATCGTCGCGCTGGAGGGAATGGAGATGGAGGTGGAGACCGCGCACCACGAGGTGGCTACCGGGCAGCACGAGATTGATGTGCGCTACTCCGACGCCTTAACCAGCGCTGATGCCACCATCACGTTGCGCTACGCGGTGAAGGCTATCGCGCAACTCCACGGCCTTTACGCCACATTCATGCCCAAGCCCATTTTCGGCATCAATGGCTCGGGCATGCACACCCACCAGAGCCTGTTCACCACCGACGGGCAGACCGCTTTCTACGACGAGAAGGATCCCTACCACCTATCGCCAACTGCCTATGCCTTCTTGGCCGGGCAGATAGCCCACGCCCGCGCTATGGCTGCCATCGTCGCGCCGACGGTGAACTCCTACAAGCGGCTCGTCCCCGGCTACGAGGCTCCGGTGTATATCTGCTGGGGGCAGATCAACCGCTCGGCGCTCATCCGTATCCCGGCCTACCTGCCTGGGCAGGAGTCATCAGCGCGACTGGAACTGCGCTGTCCGGACCCCAGTGCCAACCCCTACCTGGCCTTCGCGGTGATGCTGCGCGCCGGCCTGGATGGCATCCGCCGCGGCTTGGTGCCGCCGCCCCCGGTCGAGGAGAACGTGTACGAGTTCGGAACCGCGCGCCGACAGGAACTGGACATTGCCTCCTTGCCGGGCTCCCTGGCCGAAGCGTTGGACGAGATGGAGAAAGACCCACTCATCGCCGAAACGTTAGGGGAACACACTTTCCGCCGCTACTTGGAGGCCAAACGGCAGGAATGGGACGATTACCGCATCCACGTCACAGATTGGGAGTTGGAGCACTATCTTCAGACGGTGTAATGACATCCCCGCAGGTTTGGAACTTGCGGGGGTTTCTTATCCCCCAAGCCGTTCTGCCGCCAGCCGCAGCACCTCCCGCTCGGTGCTGTAACTGGCGCGCTCCAGCGCCTCCTCGATGGGGAACCATTGCACGGCTTCGACTTCCCAGTCGTGGTCGGTGGTCTCGCCGCCGGTGTAGCGCAGGAGATAGAAATCCACGAACTTGTGCTGGCGCGTCTGTCGGTCGAGATAGAACCAATAATCAATCGTCTTCAGTTTCTCCACCACCTCGCCGGATAAGCCCGTCTCTTCACGCACCTCGCGGAGGGCGGTCGTGGCTGCGTCCTCGCCCCGTTCCACCAACCCTTTGGGCAGGCCCCATCGCTCGCCGCCCTTGGTGGCGATCAGGGCGACGTAAGGGCGCCCCTCCACCATCTTGTAGAGCACGCCACCCGCCGAGCGCACCACCTGGGTTTTAACCTCTTTCTTCTCTGGCATGCCAGTCCCTCCACTTAGAGACCGACCCGCTCCTCTGTCAGCAACCGGGCCTCCTCCAGCGCCGCTGGTCGGATGTCAATGGGGAAGCGCCCGTGCAGAGGGCTCAGTCGGGCACCCAACGCTGTCGCCGCCCAGAAAAGCCAGGCGAATGGCCTTATGAGAGCGCTTAGGTCGGCGGAGCGCTGCAGTTCCACCAGTGCCTCGTCATCCCAGCCGCCGAATAGCCCGTAGAAGAAGGCGAACAGCGGGTAAGACGGAAGAATGCCAATGAAAAAGATAAGCACACTGGTTACCTGGTCGCGCTGCCAGATCCACCCAGTAACCCATCGCAACACCGCGTAGTGGGCTGCTCCCGCCAATAGCGGGGCTACTAGCGACTGCCAAACATAGAAGCGTTGCCGGAAACAGAGGTGATGGTTGATGAAATAGGCAGCGATGTCCTTACTCAACAAGCCGACGAAGTAGGCGATGATCAGGGCGTTGATCTGATAGCGTTCCAAGAGAGCGAAGGCCAGCACGATGCGAACCAGCTGTTCGCCGCCGACCAAAATGGCCTTGAGATAGGGACGGTTGGCAGCCAGTTGTACATTGTCGCCCACCCAGGAGGGATACTGGATCGCGCCCCACAGGATCAACGGCACGGCGTAGGCCGCAGCCCGCACGAACTCCGGGCCGCTGGCCCCCAGAATGAAACGATCGGCCACTGCCAAGAGCACCGCGCCGATAAATGCGCTGATCAGCCCGCCCCACTTGTAGGCCATAGCCGAGTAATACTGACTGAGCGCCTGGCGGGCGTGGGAAATCGCCTCGGAGATGGAGGGCATCAGGTTGCTGTACAGCGTTTGCAACACCTGGTAGGCAAAAATGAAGTTCTGGGCGATGGTCCAGTTGCCCCACACTTCGGCATAGTTGACCAGCCGCATCTGGGTGATCAGAATCTCCACCGATTGTCCGACCGCCCACGCTACCGAACCAAGCATCTCGAACGCGCCGAAGCGGAAAGCGTTCTTGACCGTCTCCCAGTCGAAATGGGCCAGGAACAAGAGACGCGCATTGTAACCCAGCCGCCGATACAGCCATAGACCCAGGAGAAAAGTCAGCACTTCAGAGGCATAGGCGGCTATCCCCAATCCCAACACCCCACCCATAGGCATGTCAAAGACCGGATGGGCTTTGCCCCAGGCGACCATCAGGGTGACGAGCACTGGCTGGGTAACCATCGGGAAGAGGGCGTAGAGGCCGATGTCCAGCATCTGCGCGTAGTCGAAGCGCTGCAAAGCCATCAGCCCATGACGCATCACCTGGTAGAAGCCGGGGATCTGGATCATGGTGTGGATGATGGTGCTCCAAGCATAGAGGGCGTAGGTCGTGCGCGGTAGTAGGGTCCCGGCAATCGCAGTAACCAGGGCCACTTGGAAAGCGCCCGACAATGCCTGCCACCACACAAAAACCTGCCCGTACTGTATGGCGCGGCGCGGGTCGTGCACGCGGTATTGGGCGAAGAACTTGATGAAGGCAGCACTGGTGCCCATGTCGAAGAGCATCCAGAGCAGGTTGAAGAACTGCGTCACCCGCCCCCAGATGCCCAGCGCTTGGGCCGACGGTAGGATGTAGGCTGGCAGGATCAGGTTCTGGTAGATGATCAGTGGAATGAAAAGGACAAGCCCGAGCATGAGGGCAACCAGGAAGCCACCCAGCGGGCGGTGGAAGCCGACCTCATCCCAATCTGTCCCTGCCTGCCGGGCGATGAATTCTGCCCGGTCCACCACCAGCACGTCGAGGGCCTCCGGGTGAGCCAGGCTGTAACGTCGCACGACCCAGAAAGCCAGCGCCGACAGCACCAGCATCCCCGCCAGGGCGACGAGCAGAGCCCTGCGCTCACCAGCGTGCGGCACCGGCGACCCGGCATAGTCAGCGAAGGGGGCGGGGATCCTGCCAGCTGCCCGCGCGGTCAGGTGGTAGATCAGATAGTTGAAATACGCCCAGCCTTGGAACTGAGGATTGGCATCGTCGAGGAAAGGCGTGAAAACAAAGGCTTGACCATTGCCGATCGTTCTCATTCCCAAGATAAGCGACTCGTCTTCGAAGCCGAGCACCACTGGGAGAAGATCGGCGGCTGGGCTGGCCAGAGAAAAACGCTCGCGGACCTGGGGTGCGCTGGTCCAGACGATCTCAGTCAGCAACGGATCAGCCAGTCCCCGGGCCGGCGTCAGGCTCAGCGGGTCCTCGCGCCTTTCGAGCGCCACATCCACTCCAAGCAGCGTCTCCACCTCGTTGGCGCTCAGGTCTGGGCCGAGGATCAGCACGAGTCCCGCGCCCTCTCGGATGCGGGCAGCGATGCCCACGGGGTCCGGAATAGCACCGTTGAGGACGAAGACTTGTGCCTCTTCTGGCACAGCGACGACCTCGAACTCCCCGGCCAGGCGGAGCGCCTGGCGCACACCACCCTCTGGGCCGGCGTAGTTCACTCGAAGGGGGACATTCTGGGCAGTTGTGGGCGAGACGCAAGAGAGCAAGAGAATGAGAAGTGCGAAGGTTAGGATATATTTGCGCATAAACGTCTCCTATTCTTACGATGTAGGAATGGCGAAACACGTTGTGCCCTAATGGTTGCGCTGCCGGTAACGGGGCCAGACCCGCAGCAGTGCAAATGCCGCTGAACGTGCGGATTGTGCTACGTTCGCCAGCCAGCAATGCAACACTACGTTCTCCCGCAGTTGTACTGCGGGGCTCCATATTGTTTTCAGGCCAACCCGCGGCAGTACAACTGCCGCTGAACAGAAAGGCAGTGTAACTGCCGCTGAACTTGTGGTAAGTTGACCCGCAGTTGTACGTAAGTTAACCCGCAGTTGTACGTAAGTTAACCCGCAGTTGTACGTAAGTTAACCCGCAGTTGTACTGCGGGTTTTCATAATGGCAACAAACTGACCGGCAGCACTGATTCCTCACCCAGCAAATAATCCCGCGCACTAGAGTATGGCCACTCTGTCGGGCTGGTTACCAGCCCTGCCTTCACCGGATTGTTGTGAATGTATTCCAACTTCTGCCTGGCAAAGCCGGGCGAGTAGATCGCTTCCGGGTGGGAGCCTTCTTGCCAAACCTGATACGTCGAGGTTTCTTGAGACCGTCCAGCCTGGCGCGCTCTTCGAAATGCCCTGAGGTAGTCTATTTCACCACGAGTCTCTGCTAAGCGGGAGATAGCCCGCGATGTGAAACGCTTGAAATCACGCAGGACATCGCCGATTCGTGCATTTGGGTGGGGCCATAAGATCGCATGAAGATGAGAGGGCATCAGCACGTAGGCATTCAACTCCGCGGGCTTATGTGAGGTCAAGTAGCGCAGGCTGTCGAGAATGGCGTTGCGGTACGGCTCGATCGGGAAAAGGGGTAGCCACTCTACGACAGTACAGGTGATGAAGAATGCGTAGTGATCTTTGGAATAGGCATTACGGCTGTGCAGCATGTGATCTCATGACAAATTTTTGCATTTTTACGTTTGACTAGCCGGTCTCTGCTATCTGCGCCAGACTCGCGGCAGTACAACTGCCGCTGAACAGAGAGACTCGTGGCAGTACAACTACCGCTAAACAGAGGCATCATGCCACATTGTACTACGTTCCCCTGCAGTTGTACTGCGGGGCTCCATATTGTTTTCAGGCCAACCCGCGGCAGTACAACTGCCGCTGAACAGAGCGCCAGTACAACTGCCGCTGAACAGAGGGCATCACGTCTCACGTATCACGTATCACCCCTCACCCCTCACCCCATTTTCCCGCACCACCTGCGCATACCACCACCCACTCTCTTTCACCGTGCGCTTCAGCGTCTCGTAGTCCACGTACACCAGCCCAAAGCGCATCCCATAGCCATGATTCCACTCGAAGTTGTCGAGCAGCGACCAAACGAAGTAGCCACGCACCGGTACTCCCTCGGCGATGGCGCGGTGGACCTGCACCAAGTGGTCACGCAGGTAGCGGATGCGCCGGGGATCGCGTATCCGACCATCGAAGTCCGGAGCATCAGGCACCGGGATCCCATTCTCGGTCACGAGGATGTTCGCTGGCCGATACTCAGTCCAGATACGAGTCAGCAGTTCGTACATCCCCGGCGGATAGATCTCCCACATCTGGGAATACTCATTGCCTTCTGGGTAGATCTGCGACGCCTGGACGATCGGGAATTTGGGGTCATATCGCATCACCGCTCGGGTGTAGTAATTGACCCCTAAGAAGTCAAGAGGGGTGGCAATGCGCTCCAAATCGCCCGACTGGATCGGGAACAGCGGGCCAAGCATTGCCTGCAGGTCTTCAGGATAGTGGCCTAAGAAGAGCGGGTCGAGGAACAGGCGGTTGACCACCCCGTCTACGCGTTGGGCAGCCAGCCGATCTTCCTCAGAGTCGGAGGCCGGGTGGACTGGGTTCAGGTTGAGGGTGATGCCGATTTTGGGCGGCCGGCGGACTGTCGCTCGCAACGCCTCCGCAGCGTACGCGTGGGAGAGCAACAAATGGTGCGCCACCTGGAAGGCAACGACGGGGTCTTGTAAGCCAGGAGCGTGCTCGCCAGTGAAGTGCCCGAGTATCGTGGTGACGAACGGCTCGTTGTGGGTAATCCAATATGTTACCCGGTCGCCCAGCCGCTCGGCAACGATGCGGGCGTACTCGGCGAAATGATGGGCCGTGTCGCGATTGGCCCATCCTCCCTGATCCTGGAGCGTCTGTGGTAGGTCCCAGTGATAAAGTGTGACGAAGGGCTCGATGCCCTTGGCCAGCAGGGCGTCCACCAGGCGGTCGTAGAAGTCCAAGCCAACCGAGTTGACGGCCCCAGTGCCTTGGGGGAGGATGCGTGGCCAGGCGATGGAGAAACGATAAGCATGTAGGCCCAGTTCGGCCATGATACCCACATCTTCGGCCCAGCGGTGATAGTGATCGGTGGCCACATCGCCGGTTTCGCCGTTTCGGACCCTCCCTGGCTGGCGGCAGAAGGTGTCCCAGATGGAGAGGCCCCTCCCATCCTCATTCCATGCGCCCTCGATCTGGTAGGCGGAAGTGGCAGTGCCCCAGATGAAATGCTCTGGGAAACGGAGGAATTCGCGGTCAGACATGTGTCCATTCTCCCCTGTGAGTGTTTTCGCAGCCCCGATATCGGGCTGAACTCAGTATAGCGTTAACCGGCGTGAAAGTCAATCACTTTGCTCAACGCACTGTTTGCCATCATTGGCTTCGTGTGATAGACTGCAGGGGCAACTCATTCCACCCAGGAGGCTGGACAATGATGAGCGGTGATCCTCGAGCAGTGGCTGAGATGCTCAACACCCTCTTGCAGCCCTGGCACGAGGCTGTGAGAGACCCGGCGAGTGCCCAGCAGGCAGTTCTGCAGCACTTGTTGGAAAACTATGCTCAGACGGAGTACGGCGCACAACACGGCGCGTCCCAGATCCAGACCGTCGAGGAGTATCGCCGTGCCTTTCCAGTGGTCACGTACGAGGATTACAAACCACTCATCCAGCGGGTGATGGCCGGCGAAGTGAAACTCCTCCTCACCGAGGAGCCAATAGGCTGGGCGATCACCCGGGGCACGACTACAGGCGAGTCCAAGTTCATCCCGATGACTCCCACTGACCTGCGCATGCGGGTCAGCGCCGGGCGAGCGATGATGAATTACGTGGCCAGCACCGGCCGGCTGGATCTCTTCCAGGGGGTCAACCTGAACCTGAATTTTCCTTCGGTGGTGGGAAAAGTGCGGGTGGGGGAGCGGGAAGTCGAGTACGGCTACAGTTCCGGCATCTACACCAAGCACGTATCGGCCTCCACCCCTATCCGCTCTGTGCCAGCGCAGGAGGAAATCGATGCCCTGGGTGGAGGCAAAACCAGGCGCGACTGGGAAGCGCGCTTCGAACTGGCCTACCAGAAATGCAAAGACGAGAACGTTACCTTGGTGGGCGGTGTCGCTCCGACCGCCATCTCCTTTGCCCGTTACCTGCGCCGTGCTCACGGCGTGTACCCCAAGGATCTCTGGCGCACCCAGATCATGACTCTGGGCAGTGTGCCGGGCATCAATACTCACTATCAGCCGGCCCTCCACGCCCTCTATGGGCCGGCCGCCATCCGCGAGATTTACGGCACCACCGAGGGCATGTTCGGCCAGCAACGCGACGAATGTCGGGCGTGGGTGCCCAACTACGACCTCTATTTCTTCGAGGTGCAGACCCGCTCCGGCGTCAAGATGTTGTACGAAATGCACCCCGGCGAACTGGGCAGCCTGATCGTCTCCACGCCCATCCTGGCCCGCTACAAAATCGGCGATCTGATCCTCGCCATCCGGCCGCCCTATTTCCGGTGCATCGGCCGCGAGCGGTGGTGGACTCCCCTGCGCTACGCCTGGGACGAACTGATGACCTTCAACTTGGGACGGTTATGAACGCGATACGCGAAGCGTGATGCACGAAGCATCTCATTACGCATCACGCATCACCTTTTCAGCCACGCCAGATGAAGCCGCGCAGCAGCATGGCCACGCCGATGACGATCAGCACCAACGGCCAAATCACGCTCCAGCCGCCTAGGCTCTGTAGTCCAATGGCTATTAGGATGACGGCGAAAATCAGGCTGCCCGTTATCCCCCGCCGGTAGGCTGGCATAAGCAAGCGGGCGATCGCCTCCAAAAACACGAACGCCCCGGCCCCGATGAAGATAAAAGACCAGGCGTGCAGGGGCTCGAAGCGGGCCAGGTAACCCAAGTTGTCCGCCAGGAAGACCAGCCCGGCCCAGATGAAGATGCAGGCCCAGGCGATGGCACTGAGCGGGTCACGGCGCCATTTCTCTTCCCAGGACTTCTCTTCCTTCTCGTCTCGCTTTTCTTCTTCCTTCTCGTCGCGCGGCTGGTCGGTCATGATGCCTCCTTGTGAATGATGTACCCATTTCCCATTATACCACATTTGCGGGAATCTGCCCTGCCTCTACATCGTGGCCCGTAGATCATGACCCATTGCCTCCGGGTTGTAGCGATCCAGGTGCCAGCGGATCGGGTTGTCCGAGATGTACTGACGAATAGCCTGCAGCACACGTTCAGTCCGGATGATGTGCTCGTAGTAATTGCGTTGCCAAACGGGGATGCCGGGGCTATTGCGCAGTCGGTTGATGCGGTAGGCCGAGAACGATTTGAAGGCCCGCACGATTTCGGGCAAATCATGACGACGTGGTGATTTTCCCGTTGTAGGGGCGGGTCTGAGACCCGCCCCTACATGACCCGCCCCTACATGACCCGCCCCTACATCCGTTAACACGATGATCCCATGCACATGGTTTGGCATGATTATCCAGGCATCCAATTCCACATGTGGGTAATGGTTGGGCAGATCATCCCATGTGTGCTGCACAATACGGCCATATTCTGACAACACCATTTCCCCATCTCGCACGTCCCCCAACAGGCAATCCCAGTGGTAGATGCAAATGGTTACAAAATACGCCCCTGCCAGGGTGTAATCATACCCCTTCAGGCGGATGGAACGGCGGTGGTGGCGGTTTGGGTTGTACTCTGGCATATCCTATCCCCGCAACTCCCCCGAACTCGCCCGTATCTCCCGCAACTCCTCCTCCGTCAGGCCCCATAACTCTGCCGCGGCCCGGTCCACCTCGTCCTCCACCTCCCGCAGGGCAGCGAGAGCCTCTTTGTCGCCAGCATAGGCGGCGGGGGCCAGTTCGTGCGCCCGCTGTGAGAGGGCCGCCAGCCGCTGGTGCACCAGATTGGCGGGGTCGTAGTGGGGGACGCGGATGTGATCAAGGATATTCGACTGGGCAAAACTTTTTCCACCAAGTTGAGTATGGGATACAACTGCTAAGTTAACGATACTGGAGTTCAAGCAAGCGCATAGGTAATGTGCTTCTTGCGCGTCCTGCAAGGCTACGAATGGATGCATTGCTTGATTTGTCATCACGGGTTTGCCGTTAACCATATCAACGACAGCAACTTTCATTTCGGTTGCACCGAAACCTAACCACACCACCTTCCACGGGGCGAAGGTGTAGTCGGCAACGTTTCGCATGGTATAGAACGCTGATCCTTCTGGGTAGTACTTCCTATCCGGCCTATGAGCCAGAACTTCCTGAAATCTCTTGAGATAGCCATATGTCTTCGGGAATTCGGCCTGCAGAACTCGCTCCGGTAGCCCGCAGCGCTGGTCGTCGCGGTCCTGAACGACTAGGATTGACGTCTCTGGCTTCGCATACCATCTGCGCACGTCCCGACCCCTCAGCAGCGGGTAGAGGAGGTCGGGCTCCAGTTCCACCGTGACCTCTTCCACCTCCCGCTTGGCCCCCTCGGTCACATTGCGCACCACTACCAGCCCGTCGGGGCGCTCGGTCAGGATTTCCATCCAGTAGACCGCATTGGCGCCACCTGTGTTGACTCCTTCGCGGGCCTGATAGTCCGACCTGCCCAGCATTTTGCGCACGGCGTTCAGGGCCTTGGGGCGGGCGGTGAGCCAGGCGCTGGTGGGGTCATCGGCGTTCACCGGCGCGGCCTCAAACCCCAGCCTGCGGGTCAGGGCCATGACCTCTTCCAGGGTGCTGTCGTAGTCCAGGCCCTTGCCCCGCGCCTTCTTCTGCCAGTAGGTGTAGGGCACCGGGTAGCGCGTGGGCTGGCCCTTCTGCACCACGAAGACGCTGGTGCGATTGGTCGCCCCTTCAAACACCTGCAGGCTGCTCAGGTCGTCCACGTGCAGCACCCGCAGGGGAATGCCCTCACCCCCGGCCCCTCTCCCGCTAGCGGGAGAGGGGAGTGTGAAGCGGCGGAAGCCCTGGCCAGCGCCTGCGGTCTTCCACACGCTCTGGGTGATGACGAAGCCCAGTTTCCCACCCTCCTTCAGATAGCGGTCAATGGCTACATAAGCCATCAGCGTGGATATATCTTTCTTGCCCTTTCCCAGGATGGTGTCCATGCCCGAGTGGACAAACAATCCGTAATCCTGCCACAGAGGCGCGCTTTGTTCTCTGTATCCCTGGGGCAAACTCTCCCAGTTGATCCAGGGCGGATTGCCCACCACGTAGTCGAAGGGTTCCAGGAAGAGGGGCATGAAGGCGTTCTTGAGCACCCGCGCCCAGATGCTATCCAGCCCCCGGCGGTGCAGATCCGTCAGCCGCCCGTAGAGTTCCGCCAGCGCCGCCTCGCTTTCCGGATGGGCGGCCACGTCGGGCAGTTCCGCCCGGCAGCGCTGCAGGAAAGCCTCCGGGCTGAAGTCGCCCTTCACGTATTCCTCCAGGATGGCGGTCAGGCGGTCCATCTCCGGGCGGGAGTCAATCACCTCGGGCACGGGGAGTTCCCCTACTGCGGTGTCCAAGATGCGCCGGTTGTAGTCCGTCAATTCGCGCCCCCTAGACGGGGTCAGGATGCTATCGGCCAGATAGATGGGGATTTCCACCTCGCGGCGGCGGTAGGGCAGGAGATCGGCGATGGCCAGCAGGTAGTTCACCCGCGCCGCCAGCACCGCCAGTGGGTTGAGGTCAATCCCCACTACGCTGTTCAGGATGATCTCCAGCGTGTCCGCTTCGGCCAGGCCGGCCTCCTGGCAGTTGGCTTTGAGGCCGCGGATGGCCAGCACCAGGAAGGTGCCGGAGCCGCAGGCGGGATCCAGCAGGCGCTTGTTGGGTGTGGGGATGCGCTTGCCGGGTTTGGGTGGCAGGAAGAGCGGCTCGTTCAACTGGGTCAGGAGGCGCTCGGCCAGCCAGTCCGGGGTGTAGAACTCGCCCAGGTCGTGGCGGATCTCGCGCGGCAAAAGGTAGTGGTACAGTTTCTTGAGTAGGTCGCGGGCCGAGTGAGGGTCATCCTGCACGGTGGCGGGATTGTACTCCGCCAGGCGGCCCAGGGTATCGCGCAGCGCCTCCTCCACTTCATCGTCCCAGGCGCTCAGATACCAGGAGAAGAAATCGCCCTCCAGGAGGTTTTTCAGCCCCAGGGCGCGGAAGATGTCGCCTTCCTCCATCCCTTTCAGTTCGTGGCGTAACGCTTCGCCCTGGAGGTTGGCGATGGTGGTCAGCGGCGTGGTGCCGAGGGCCCCGCCGGCGTGCGCTTGTAGAACCAGCCGGGCGATGTTTTTGACCAGGAACGAGAAGTAGGTGTGGATGGCGAAGAACAGGCGCGGTGCGTCCACCTGGCCGGGCTTGAGCCCCATGCCCCGCGCGAACTCGTGCAACTCTCCCTTGTGCTTGAGTTTGCCTTCGGCGGCCTCGTAGCCGGCCACCTCGCCGAAGAAGAGGCGCCATTGGGCGTAGAGACTCGCGGGCAGGCCCTCGGCGTGGGCTTCCAGGGCATTGTAGAAGGCCCGCGTTACTCGCTGGCTGTAGATGTTCTGGCTGCCGAAGTCCTCCACCAGGTTGTCGGGGATCAGGGCGCGCCCCGAGGCCAAGGAAAAGAGGGAGCGCAGGAACCGCTCGGCCGAGGCGCGGTTGACCGCCAGCGGTTGTTCGGTGAGGTAGTGGCCCTCGTGGTAGCGGACGAAGATGACGTAGTGCCCGTCAATGACGGCACCCAACAGGCGGTCGCGGCCGTGGCGCTCTTTGCTCGCCAGTCCCGCGATGTAATCTTTGGTTTGCTGGACGGCGTGCCGGGTGTGGCCGTGGTCCAAGGAGTCGCGCAGGGAACCCGGCGGTTCGTACTCGATGACGAAGCGGTTGTACACGGCGTCGGCGCGCCCGGTGGCCAGGGTGTACTCCTGGCGGAAGGTTACGCTCACGCCCAGGTCGTCGGCAATGGCGGCGATGGCGTTGTTCATGGCGTGCTCGAACTCAGCTTCGTTGCGGGCCTCCCGAGCCGCTGTCTGGATACGCTGCGCGAACTCCGGGCTCACCCGGCGAATGTACTCGTATTGTTCGGTGATGGAACGTTCGCCCATCGCCCCTCCATTGATAACCCTATGGTAGGGGCACGGCAATGCCGCGCCCCTACGGTGCTACATACAACGCACTGGCCGTGGAGAACACGATCAACGCCTGGCCCGCGATGTAGGTCAGCCACACCACATCGCCCACCAGAGTCCAGACGTTGCCCCGGAAAAGTTCGTTGCCCAGGATGGTGTCGGAGACCAGGAATAGGATCGCCCCCAAGGCCAGGGGGATGAAGCGTGGCTCCTGCACGGCCAGGGCCACGGCCAGTCCAACCATTGCCGATAGGAGCAGGGCATAGCCCAGCGAGCCGTAATTCAGCACCGCCGGGGCCTGTGGGCCGCGGATCAGGGCCCACCAGGTGGCCAGGGCCACTATGAAAAGCGCGGCCAGCGAGAGGATTCGCGCCCGCCCGTCGGTCAGCCCCAGCGCCCCACCCAATCGCAGGTAGGCGGCGATGTAGAAGATGTGCCCCAGGCCGAAGGCCACCATGCCGTAGATAACCCGCTCCGGCATGGGGATGATCTCGGCGGCCATAATCAGGTCGCCCAGGAAGCCGCAGGCCATGCCCACTACGATGAGCGCGGTGTAGCCGGCCAGCGGCCTCACACCCGCGCCGGCCCGCCACCATATCACCGCGCACAACACGAGAATGAACGAGGAGGCCATGCGGTTGGGCAGCGGGATGCGGTTGGTGCGGGTCTCGTTGAGCGGCCCGAAGGCGAAGCCGAAGACGAGCAGCATCGCCCACGAGAATAGCAGCACGTACAGCAGCCCGCGATAGGGTTGAGGGATGAGGAATGGATACATGGTCACCTCCATTGGCCTGCGCTGGGCAGAGAGACTGCTTGTTAACACCTATTATAACGCAAGGCATTGGTGGCCGCAAGTACGACGGGGGTTTGTTTGCTGCACCACTCAGGCGATTGAAATCGCCCCTGGAGGGCACATCCGTGCCATCCGTCCACCTGCGTGGACGGGAACCTTCGGCGTCCTATTGTTCTCCAGCAGTTGCACTGCCGGCAGTAGAAGCCAACTCGCGGCAGTGCAACTGCCGCTGAACAATGGGGGGCACATCCGTGCCAGCCGTCCACCTGCGTGGACGGGAACCTTCAGCGTCCCCGTAGGGGGACGCCCGGCCCACGGGGTCCTGGAGGCGCGGTTTCAACCGCCAGGTATTGTTACTACGGGCACCCGGCTTTGTAACACCAACTATGCACCTCTTCCCCCGCCGCATTCCACAATATTGCCTTATCCCCATCGTCATTCCAAACATAGCCCTTCATCCAGAAGAGGTCAGTTGGCGGGTTAGATGGTTGAGCGTCCGCCCCGCTGTGCACTCGCACCCAAGATAAAGCCTCCAGTACAAAATCTGGTGGGAAGGTATACCACTGGTCTCCCTCCACAGACTGGATTTTCCAATCCTTCATCACCTGCGCGAATGGCCCCTCGTTGTAGATCTCCACGTATTCATCCCGTCCCTTGTATACGAGGTCTATGATGCGCAGCACGCCGTAGGGGGTGGGGGTCATCGTCGGCGTGGCTGTGCGGGTGGGCGTGTGGGTGGGGGTGGAGGTGCGGGTGGCCGTTTGAGTCGGCGTGGGAGTGTGGGTTCGGGTCGGGGTGATGGTCGGGGTCGAGGTCTCAGTGGGCAGGGGCGTGGCCACGCGATCCACTTTGATCAGCAGCGGTAGCCAGAGCCGGGGTATCCGATCCGCGTGAACGGTGTAGGTGATGCCGGTGGTCGTTACCGTTACCGTGCCGTAGATATCCGTTCGGTAGATAGT
>JACIWT010000030.1 GCA_014360825.1 Chloroflexota bacterium
CCAAGTTTGGGAGAGGGGGCGCCCGAGCGCAGCGAGGGCGGGGGTGAGGGCCGCTTCCACCAGCCCCTTCCCCTCCTCCACCAGCGCCCGCCGCTCCTCTGGCGGCGTGGTGAACTCGATGCGGCGGATGGGCACCTGAGCAAGCTGATAAGCATAGATGTCTTTGTTGTTGAAAAGATGCCTGAAGTAGAAGTTTGCAAGCGTCGAATTGATTATCGTCAGTAAGTAAAAAAGCGAGTACTTCTCCGCTTTCAAGGTGAGTATCCGAAGTGTATTCAAAGTGAAGTAGCCTCTCGTGTCCAAAGTCGCAATCAAACGCCTTTCTAGGGTTAGATTCCGAATGCGCTGGACTAAGATTTTCGGCTGTGTATAAACATCCCTTGTCTTGAATTTCGAAGGGTCGCTCTCATCGAAAGGCATATAGCGATTGGCAAAAGAGATTTCGTATCGAGCTATATCTTGTCCCACCAAGATTTCCTCATACCCTGACTTGGGTGCGGCAACAATAGAATCATCGTTCGATCCTGTCTCGATCCCCCTTGTCATATTGACTAAGGTGCCCAAATGTACCGATTTCCTCTGGAGTTTTTGAATCAGAGCAAACACCTCCTCTCGAAGCCGGATTTTGAAACAATGCCCTTCCAGCCTCCGAAACGCTCCTTGTGACAATAAATGCCATTTATTTGGATCTTGCATCTCGTCCGCGGCCCCAATGAAAATACGCACTTTATTGCTATCTCGTAACTTTTCTTTCTGCCGTTTGTTCAAAATGGTGACAGCAACGTCTAAAGAAGAATCCTCGAACACAGTTTCGCCAAAGTCAGCCAGCGCTTCGATTCTTGCTGAATCCAATATAAGACTCCTAAGAGCACGAAAATCAACATTTTCCAGAAATGTATCAGATGTGATAAATCCAAACCAAGCGTCTTCCTTCAAAACCTCCAACGACCGCTCTATCATTAGGCCGTATAAATCGTATTGACCGGTTGCCGATTCAAATTCCTGCTTAAAATAAGCCTTGTCATCCAAAGGAATAACTTTCGTACTTACATACGGCGGATTCCCCACCACCACATCAAACCCTGGATTCTGCTTCCAATCGCTCCGCTCCAGGTCAATGAAGACCTCGGGGAACTCCAGATCCCAGTGGAAGAAGCGCTTCTCCTCCCACAGTCGGCGGGCGGTTTGGATGGCCTGTCGGTACTCCGGAGACAGGCCCTGGCCCTCGTTCATCACCGCCTGGAGCGCCTTGGTCCCATAGAGGCGCAGGAATTCATCGGCCCGCTTGTTGCCGAAGTATTGGCTCACCCACAGGTCCAACACCCGCTTGTAGGGCAAGATGGCTCGTTCGAAGTCGGCGTACAACCCGGCGCTCTCCTGCACCTCATCGAAGGTGGCATCGGTGCGTAGGCCCACTCCACGCATCAACTCGGTGGCCGTCAGAAGCCCGGCGAAAGGCCCGCCGAACATGTCGTACTGGCCCGCGGCTGTCTTCTCCAGTTCCGCCCGCACCTCCTGCACCCGCGCTCCAATGAGGGAGTTGCCCACCTTCAGGTGGTGGTCCAGGAAGGAGAGGGGCGCGCCGACGGTGAAACTATCTAGCCATAGGCTCAGTTTGGCCAGTTCCACGGCCATGGGGTTCAGGTCCACCCCGTAGATGCAGCGCTTCATCACCATCCGCTTCAGGAGGTTGGTGTCGGTCAACACGGCGGGGTCAATGCGGATACCCCGCTCCTCCAAGTTGGCCAAGATCTGCTTCCGAATAGTCGCCAGCCGGGTCAGCACGGGGTTTTCGGGATATTGGTTCAGGATGTCAATGATGCGGTCGGTGAGATAGGCCACCGCTTCCACCAGGAAGTGGCCGCTGCCCATAGCCGGGTCGCATACTTTTATGTCGAGCAAGGTCTGGACAGCCCTCTGCTCCAAATCCGCCAGTTCGTTGCGACCAACCCCGGTCGTGCCGGGGGATTTCGCCCGCCTCAATCTCTTCTCACAGGCCTCGATCTCCGCCATCACCTCCGCAAACTGCCTGGCCCGCTCCTCGATGATGGGGCCGAGAGTGTTGGCCACGATGTACTTCACGATGTAATCGGGGGTGTAGTAGGAGCCAGTAGCCTTGCGCTGCCCTTTGTCGTTCTCCAGATAGAGTTCCCCTTTGCGCACTACCTCCAGCCGCCTCGACTCCTTGACCTCGGAAAGCGGCTTGTAGACCTCAACGCCCTGCACTTTGACCGCCGCCAGGTCCTCCTGAGCGATGCGCAGGTGGAACTCCAACAGTCCCTCGTAGATAGAGCCCAGGTGGCGCACGTCCAGGTCCTTGTAGTCAATAAAACGCCGCTCGCCTGTGTCGGGGTCGTCCCGTCGAGTCAGGTGGTCCAGGGCCTGCACCAGGTAGTAATCGGCGATGCGGTGTTCCTCCAAGAAGGCATTCTTGGGGCTCCGGCGGTCGAAGAGGCCACCGTTGTAGGTGGGCACGTTCAGGGCCGGGTCGCCGCGGTCAATGATGCGGAAGAGGGCCGCCAAGTCGTTCCACACATCGTCAGAGACAGTGGAGAGCGCTCGCCCGCCATTGAGACGCTCGACGGCGTCTCGCTTGATCCGGGTGAGGCTATACGGATAGTACCTCTGCAGGTCCGAAACGGGCAGGAGTTCGCGGGCTTCGGCATAGAGGAGGAAGAGGAGGCGGTAGAGAAGGGTTAGGGTGGCGGTGAAGATCTGGCGCAGCGAATCCTCGGTCTCCTGAGCGATGCCGCGTTCGGTGCGGCGCCATTCGACGAAGCCCTTTGCCAGGATGGGGACGATTTTCTCGAAAATCAACCCTTTCAACTCCTCCTGGACCTGGAGGGCGTAGGTGGCGCTGCCCTCATAGACCCGCTCCAGGAAGTTGCGACCTGTGGCCGGGTCTTTCACCAACGCTGCCCTGCGGAAGAAGTGGTAGAAATAGCGGAAGGCCTCACCGTCGCCGTTGTCCAGGATCCGCGCCAGGTCCACCTCGTAGTAGGTGGAGGCCCGGGAGCGCGCCTTCTGATAGTAGAGCCGCCAAAGACGCCCATTGGTGAGGATACCCCAGTCCACGTCGGTCCCGACCAGATAGTTGACGATCTGGAAACTGGGGTTGGTGTTCTTGAATTCGTCGCGGGGGTCGTCTCTCTGCTCGAAGTCGAGGGGCCGGCCCCAATACTTGGCATCGCAGATAGCCAGGGCGCGGGGGTAGAACTTACCTTCGTCTTGGAGGAATTGGTAGGCTTCGTCCTTAGTTGTCCTGTCGGTGAAGAGGGCATAGTCGGGTCTTAGTTGTCGGCCAGCGTGGGTGAAGCCTGTCTGGGGGATGTAAGCGAATCCCAGGATCTCCAAGACAGGGCGAATGAACTCTTCCTCCGTCTGGGCCTCGTTGAGGCCGTCCAAGAAGGGGCGTTTCCCGCGATAGAGGTCCTGCAATTGAGAGAAGGCCCCGCCGATGTCTTCTCCCCACTCCGGGTGGGCATTCATCCGCTCTGCGAGGTAGTGATCGGAGAAGAGGGCCTGGTTGTTGTAGTATTCCTGAGGTTGAGAAACACTCATCGTCGGCACCACCTTCCGTACTTATGTCCGCTGCACGGACCGCGCAAGCAAGTTAGCGAGACTACTTCCTTGAGATACATTGTAGCATGGGCCGGAATGTGTGTCAACGGCGCTCCCGCCGCATCACCGTCTCTCGAACCCCAGTTGCGACGGCACCGAGGACATGCTATAATACCCCCAGCCAAGAGAGGTGCGAACTAATGACTCGAGAGAGTGAACCCCATCGCCCCGAAGGCCGGGCAGATCCCAAGGCCATCTTCGCCACCATCGCCACCATCATAGCAGGTATCCTGTACGTCATTTTCCATCTCGCCACCGATGGGCACATCTACGTCGCCTGGCTGGCGGCCTGGAGTGGGGCGACGTTCTTCCTCTATGGCTTTGACAAGTTCCAGGCAGAGCAGGGGGGATTGCGCGTGCCGAAGATGGTGTTACACGTGCTGGCTCTGCTGGGGGGCTTTCTCGGGGGATGGGCTGGCATGTTCGTCTTCTGGCACAAAGTGCGACACCTCGACTTCTGGGCTGTCCTCCTCCTCAGCACGCTGATCCACACCGGCCTCGTGTACTCGTTTACTCAGTTCCTGCATTAACAACGCTTAGCAAATCTCTGCGGACTCTGCGCTCTCAGCGGTGAGTTCTGTCAGGCGCTTTGGCTGCTACGTCCCCGGCTCTCCTACCAGCGCCACGAGTGCCGTCCTCACTCGCTCGAATACCTCCTCCGGCGTCAGATCGTCGGTCTCCACGCAGATATCAGCGTGCTGGCGGGAATAGGCCACGCGCTCCATTTGCTTGGCGTGCAGCCAGTCCGGCCAATCGGGTCGCCCGCGGGCGCGCACGGTCTCCAGCCGCGCCCCCAGATAAATGAGGATGTCGGCTTTGGTCAGTCGCCGCCACAGGTCGCGGACGCCGGAGTGCTCCTGTGCTGGCTCGCGGACGTCGTAGCCCAGAGCCTCCAACCGGCGCAACAGGGTTGTCTTGCCCGCTCCGCACACGCCCACCACTGCGATGCGCGGCCGGCGCGGCTCAGTTCCCTGCTCCTCGCTCACCACTCGCCCACCGTCCCAGGCGTTCCGATACCACCCTCACATCGGGAAGCGCACGGTCATGCGCCGCGCCTCGTCCGTCGAGGTGCGCGGCAGAACGGCCAGCACCAATACGCTGGTGTCATCTGCCGGGCGACCTCGGTCCAACTCCAAACAACGCCGCAATATCTCGTCGGCCAGAGCCTGAGCCGCCCCACCACTTGGGGCGAACTCCCCGATCAGCGCAGCCACGTCTAGGGATTTCCCCTCCCGGCTGCCGGCGTCCAGCACGCCATCGGTGAAGACCACCGCATAGGTAGGGGCGACGATCTCCAACTCGGTGATGACCGGCCGGGTGCGAGGGTAGATGCCGATGGGTTGACTGGGCTCGTTGAGGACTCGCATCTGGCCCCGAGACCAGACATAGGCCGGGCAGTGGCTATTGCGCGAGATGACAATGGTGCGGGTTACCAGATCCACCGAGACAATGTTGAGCGTCGCCGAGACCTTGGCCTCGTAGTGGGTATGCAAATAGTCGTGGGCGGCGCGGGCAGCAGCCCCGTCGCGCACGCCCTCGGCCAGGAGGGAGATGGCCTTGCGCACCACCAGGTTGCTGACGCGTTTGGCCGGTTTACCGCTACGCTGCCCATCGGCCAGAACGAGGGAGAGCCCGCCGTGGGGCCGCTCGATCATCTCTAAGGTGTCGCCGCTCTCGCTGACGGCGTATTTGGAGACCTTGGCCACACCGATCTGCAACTCCAAATCCAATAGTACCACGGCACTCACTCGCTCAGGCGGGCGATCTCCACGACCACGGGGTTATGGGGGTCAGGGCAACAGAGGTAGTGCCTATCGGGGTCTTCGTCCCAGGGGAAACTGCCGCCGAAGCGCAGGACCCGGATATCCGGGTAGATGGTGTGCAGCAGCATCCCGCACATCTTGTTCACATCATCGGGGTATTCCCAGCAATCGCCGACCTTATGCCCGAGATGGCACTCCCCCCGTCCCTGGATCTCCGTTACTCTGATCACGATCCTCTGCTTGTCAGGCATGTGATTCCTCCTCCCGGGATTGTATCATGGTCCGTGCCAGGTTCACAGCCTCCTCCGGCGTGGTGATTTGACCGACCACCTGGGCTTCGCGAATGGCCTCTAACAGCCGCCCCACCTCGGGCCCAGGCGACAATTGCAGCGCACTCATCAGCAAGTGGCCATCCACCAGAGCAGGCGGATTCACCACCCGGTCGTAATCCTCATAATAGGCACGCAATAGTGACCCCACAACGCTCAGATGCCAACGCCATTGCTCCCGGTCTAGATTAGGCCCTCGCGTGGCAAGATGATCTGCCAGGGAGAGCAGCAGCACGTCTATCCCTGCCTCCTCGGTCTCGCGGAAGAAGCGGTAGGCATCGAGCCTGGGGTCGCTGGGGTGGCGTTTGTAATATGAAGGGCGATTGTGCCAGGTTACGATGGCGTGGCCGAGCCGGATTTCGCGGACCCCGAAGCGCAGTCGCTCCAGCACCCCTGCCGCCAGTGCCGCGCCCAGGGCTTCATGCCCAGCGAAGGCCTCGCCATCTTCCACTGTATGCACGGTGGCCGGTTTGCCCAGATCGTGCAGCAACGCCGCCAGTTTGAGCAGCACCATCCGAGGTCGTCCCCCAACCAGTGGTATCTCTAAATGTTGGCGCAGTCGGCCCAGGAAAGGAGCCAATGTCTCCCCAGCCAGACCGCCGTTGGCAACCCCGTGGCGCGTGCCATGCAGTTCTAACACCGCCTCCAGTGCATCCACTGCGGCCAGCGAGTGAGAGAGAGCGTCGTAGTAATGGGGTGGCGGTTGGGCCAGCCCACGCAGGGGTTCTAATTCAGGGAAAACCACCGTCAGGGCACCCACTTTGTCCAGATGGCGCAGCCGATCGCCGGCGTTGGGGAGCACCAGGATCTGTGCTAATTCATCTCGCACGCGCTCCCCTGAGGGCCGAGTGAGAAGCGGGGCAGCGGTGGCCATCGCCTGTTCGGTGCCGGGCTCGACGGTCATCCCCAGTGCCCCGGCCAGGCGCACGGCACGCAGGATACGCAGCGGGTCATCCTGAAAGGCGGTCGGGCTGACCATGCGCAGGACGCCAGCCTCCAAGTCCCACAGACCCCCGTAGGGGTCCATCAGTGTCGCGCCAGGCGCATCCAACTCTCCCACTTCCACAGCCATGGCATTGACCGTGAAATCTCGCCCGGCCAGGTCGGCCAGGATGTCTGGCCCCTGGAGGCGGGTCAAATCCACGAGCGTTTGCACCCCGCCACAGGACACTACCACCCGCGCCGCCCCCCGTTCCGCGTCCAGGACGACGTAAGCGCCACGCAGTTCATCGGCCAGACGACGGGCCAGCGAAAGGGCATCGCCGTCCACGGCGAAATCGAGGTCATGACAGAGGAGGCCGAGCAGGCGATCGCGTATCCAGCCGCCCACTAAGTAGGCGCGCGGTGCCTGGGCACGCAAAAAGGCTGCCGTGGCAGCCAAGAGCGGGTCACTGGCAGCCAAGGGTTCGTGAAAAGTGTAGGGGCTCATCGCTGGCCAGCGGCCCCCAGGGAGAGGGCCAGCCACTGGAGGGCGATGATGGTCTTGGCATCAGCAATGCGCCCATCGCGCACCATATCCAGCGCCTGGGAGAGGGGGACTTCCAGTACCCGTAAGTCTTCGTCGCCGCCGATGCCTCCCCCAGCGGCGATCTTCGCCCCGTCACTCACTTCACCTATATAGAGATGGAGTCGCTCCGAGGAACCGCCGGGTGAGAGGTAAAAGGTAGCCGCGTGTTCCAGACGCTGCACCTCGTAGCCCGCCTCCTCTAACAACTCGCGCTTGGCTGTGCTCAGTGGGTCGCTCCCCTCCTCGATCATGCCAGCCACGATCTCGATCAGCCAGCCCGGGCCGCCATGCACGTGAGCCGGATAGCGGAACTGCTCGGTGAGGATGACGCTATCGCGCCCAGGATGATAGAGCAACACACCCACGGAGTCGCCGCGCTCAAATACGTAGCGCGTGACCGGCGGACTCATCCGCCCATCGAAGCGCTCGTAGGAGACCTCGGCGCGGTCTATCTTGAAGAAGCCGTCATATTCCCGCACCGTAGAATGGACTTGGACACGTCGTTTCATTTTTCCACCGCCCATTGCAGGGTCTGAAACTCACCGTCAACCCAATCAACGCTCGGCTGGTGTAGCAATAGTGTCCGAGACGCATTCATACAGAAACTCAGGGCTGAAGTCGGCACCGTTGGGCCAGACAATGGTTCCTAACACTGGGTCCACTTCGACTTTGGCGAATTCCGCCGGGTCAAGGAGGGGTTCAAACACGGGCCCGTAGAGCAACGGCCGCAGGTTTACCACCCGAGTCACACCATTGTCAAAGGTCAGGCTTAGTTTATAAGGTTCCAGCACCTTCACCGAGATAACTGTGCGCATCTGTTGCCTCCTCTCTCAGTCCAGGGGCTCAATAGGCACCAGCGGTTCATGTCGGCGAGCCCGCTCCCAATTCGTGAGCAACTCTCTCTGATGCAAAGCCGCCCATTCCAACACTAGACTCAGGGCACGACGCGGCAAATAGCCCTGTAATACTGCAATCGGATCAATCCCGATGAGCGCCCGCTGCCCGCCGTAGACAGCGTGAAAGTGAGGCGGAGGGTGATCCTCATAAAACATGCCAATTACAATGCCATAGAACTCGCTCAAGCGTGGCATCTCACCATGCCTGTGCCTTCAGTTCTTCCGCCGCCCGGAAGCCAGCCTCCAGGGCCCGCAGGTTCAATTCTTTTGTGCCCCGGGGCGCTCGGGCCGACACCGCCGCCTCAATGGCCTGGCGGGAGACTATCCCCGTCAAGCCGACGATGATCCCCAGGCTCACCACATTCGCCACCAGGCGCCTGCCAGTGGCCTCCTCAGCGAGGCGGGTGATGGGCACCCGATAGGCTTTGCTGGTGGGCACGCGAGTCACGTTCACCGAGTCCACCACCAGAATGCCGTCGCGCTTCAAATTGTGATAGTACTTATCACACGCTTCCTGGCTCATGGCCAGCAAGAGGTCGGCTTCGATCACCTTGGGGTAATCAATCTCCCCCTCGCTGATCACTACTTCGGATTTGCTCGCCCCACCGCGGGCTTCAGGCCCATAGGATTGGGTCTGCGCCGCGTTCTTGCCATCATAGATGGCCGCTGCCTCGGCCAGGATCACGCCCGCCAGGATGAGGCCCTGGCCTCCTTCTCCAGCCAGCCGGATCTCGTATCGGCCTGGCGTTTTGGTTGCTCCCTTAGCCATTTTCTGCCGCCCTCGCCTGTCGGATGATTTCTTCATACAGATCCACGTACCCTGGGCCCTCGCGGTCGAGCAGCACCCCGCGCACGATCTTCGTCTCGCGCTCTTCGGGGCTCATCTTCTCTGCTTGGGCCAGGGTGACGCTATTCTCCTTCAGCCAGCGCATCATATCCACTGCCGTGCCCAGCCGGTTCAGTCGTCCGTAGGTAGTGTGGCAGTAACTGACCGCCTCCACCACGGAGAACCCACGCCTGGCGATGGCCTGCTCGATCAGCCGGTCCAGTTCTTTGGCGTGGTACACGGTGCTGCGGGCCACAAACGACGCCCCCGCCGCTTTCGCCAGTTCGCACAGGGGGAAGGGCGGCTCGATATTGCCATAGGGGGCGGTGGTGGCCCGCATGTGCTGGGGCGTGGTGGGTGAATACTGGCCACCGGTCATGCCGTAGATGTTATTGTTGACCACGATGGCCGTGAGGTCCATATTGCGCCGGGCGGCGTGGATGAAGTGGTTGCCGCCAATAGCCAGGGCGTCGCCATCGCCCATCACCACTAAGACATACATATCGGGCCGCGCCAATTTGAGCCCGGTGGCGAAAGCCAGCGCCCGCCCGTGGGTGGTGTGCATGGTATTGAAGTCCACATACACCGGCATCCGCCCAGTGCAACCGATGCCTGAGACCATCGCCACGCGGTCTCTGTCCAATCCCATGCGGTCTATGGCGCGGATGATGGCCCCCAGGACGATGCCGATGCCGCAACCCGCACACCACATCACCGGGAACTTCTTGCTATGACGCAGGTAGTCGTAAACCTCGTGCTCTTCGCGCAACTTCGTGGACATTATGTCAACCCTCGATGGCTTCCAAAATCTGCTGTGGCGTGACCAATTCCCCATCGGCGCGGTTCACGCGCCGCACCTTATGACGCCCGGCCACGCGTTCCACCTCCAGTGCCAATTGCCCCAGGTTCATCTCCGGCACCACAATGCGCTTGGCAGTGTGCGCCAGCCGTTCCACAGCCTCTTCAGGGAAAGGCCAGATGGTGAGAGGTTTGAAGAAGCCCACCTTGTGTCGGCGCGCCCGAGCCAGCCTGACCGCGTGCCGGGCCGAGCGAGCCGTCGCGCCGTAGGACAAGACCACGGTGCGTGCTCCTGGGATGCTCTCTTCCTCGTACATTAGGATGTCGCCGAGGTTGTTGTGGATCTTGGCAAACACCCGCTTGAGCCAGGGTTGGATTTCATCCAGCCGTTCGGTCGGGAAGCCGCGCTGATCGTGGAACAAGCCGGTGATGTGGTAACGGAACCCCTGCCCGAAACTCACCAGGGGCGGTACGTCGCTGGCTGTTTCCTCGTATGGGAAATACCATTCCGGCGGGACGTTGGTTTGGACGCGGTCCACCACTTCCACTTGCTCCCGCGGCGGCAATTCCACCTTCTCCCGCATATGGGCCACCACTTCATCCATCAGCAAGATCACCGGGGTGCGATATTTCTCTGAGAAGTTGAAGGCTGTCACGGTGAGATGGAACGTCTCCATCACCGAAGAGGGAGAGAGGACGATGATCGGGTGGTCGCCGTGGGTGCCCCAGCGGGCTTGCATCACGTCGCCCTGGGCCGGGGAGGTGGGCAGGCCAGTTGAGGGGCCGGTCCGCTGCACGTTGACGATCACACAGGGGATCTCGGTCATCGCCGCGTAGCCGATGTTCTCCTGCATGAGGGAGAAGCCGGGGCCGCTGGTGGCAGTCATGGCCTTCATCCCCCCGACCGACGCGCCGATGACCGCAGCCAGGCTGGCGATCTCATCTTCCATCTGGATGAACTTGCCGCCTAGGGCGGGCAGGCGGTAGGAGAGTATCTCCGCGATCTCCGATGAGGGAGTGATGGGGTAACCAGCGAAGAACCGACACCCAGCCACCAAAGCGCCCTCGGCGCAAGCGGTATTGCCCTGCATGAATTGCGCGGTCATCCCTCACCCTCCTGATCATCCAGGCGATGCACTTGGATGGCAAAGTCGGGGCAGTGAACAACGCACCATTCGCAGGCCGTGCATTTCTCGGGATGGGCCACCACGGGCCGCCCCTCGCCGTTGGCCTCGAAGACTCCCTGCGGGCAGAAGGCGATGCACAGGCCGCAACCCTTGCACCACTTGCCGAAAAGGCGCACTTCGCCGCGAGGCCGGCGCTTAGTCTTCTTGGTGGTCTCATCTTTGAGAGCCACCTCTTCGTCAGACATAGGAATGAATCCTCCTTTGGAGCACTGAATGCTATTATACCCGACCGCCGCGCCTTGTGCCAAACTATGGCGAAGGGTATTGCGTTTTCACGTGAAATATGCTATACTGGAAATGCAGGCGATTGCAGTCAGGAGAGGTAGTTCCTGGTCAGAGATTTTGTCTGCTACCCTCCCCGTCGAACCCAGAGCCGGCAGATTCTCCACTTTTCCACACCGGGGTGTGAAAATGAAAATGCCCCTCTGGCTTAAGCGACAAGGCTGGCTGCTCGACTTGGCGATCCTGATCCTTGCCGTTCTGGCAGCACTGGCCGTAGGCGCTGTCCTCCTATTGATGGCCGGCACGAACCCTTTGGTAGCCTACAAGCCCCTTTTCTTAGGTGCCTTCAGCAGCCGCTATGGGCTTACCGAGACCCTGGTAAAGGCCGTCCCTCTTATGCTGGTCGGTTTGGGGATCGTCATCGCCTATCGCGGTGGGGTGCTGAACATCGGCGGCGAAGGGCAGATCATCCTGGGCGCTGTCGCCTGTGCTTGGGTGGCCCTCACATTCAGTCAACTGCCGGGCTTTCTACTTGCTCCCTTGGTCCTACTGGCCGGTATTGCTGCCGGCGCGGCCTGGGGGCTTGTCCCAGGTGTGCTCAAGGCAACGGTAGGGGCCAATGAGGTCCTCATCACCATTATGATGAATAATATCGCCTTCTTGTTATTGACTTACTTGATTCGCGGGCCGATGATAGACCCCCAAGAGATCGCCTATGGCACGGGCTATCCTCAATCGGCACTGATCCCCGCTTCCACTTGGATGCTGCGACTGATCCCCCAATCCAGACTGCACCTGGGCCTCATCATTGCCGTGGTCTGCGCTGCTCTGGTGTACGTTTTCATGTGGCAGACCACTCTCGGGTACCGTATCCGAGTGGTGGGCGTCAATCCTCGGGCTGCCCGTTATGCCGGCATCCGTGTGGCCCAAAATATGATTGTGGCCATGGCCCTGAGCGGCGGATTGGCAGGCTTGGCAGGTGCAATTGAGGTGACCGGTGTTCATCATCGTTTGCTGGACGGTATTTCTGCCGGATACGGTTTCACGGGCATTGTGGTGGCCTTGTTCGCCAGATTGCACCCCGCCGGTGTCGTTCCGGCCGCCTTTTTCTTCGCTGCTCTCCTGGTGGGGGCCGATATGATGCAACGTACGGTGGGCATCCCGTCCAGCCTGGTAGTGGCTATTGAAGGGCTGGTGGTGATTTTTGTGGTTTCCAGCGAGATATTCGCCCTGAGGAAGGAACGATAAGGATGGGGACAACGCTTTTCAGCCAAGGTTTCATCATCGGCGTGTTGGCGACTGGTGTTCGCCTGGCTGCCCCGTTCCTTTTCGCTGGTCTGGGAGAGGTGTTTGCCGAGCGCTCGGGCGTATTGAACCTGGGCGTGGATGGGATCATGTTGATGGGTGCTTTCATTGGTTTCTGGGCAGCCTACACCCTGGGCAGCCCTTGGATGGGCCTGCTGGCAGCCGCTATCGTCGGCGCGTTGATGGGCCTGTTTATGGCCCTCATTAGCGTGCATTTGCAGGCCAATCAGGGGATTGCGGGCATCGGCCTGCAACTCCTGGGCTGGGGGCTTTCGGGGCTGCTTTTCCGACTCACCTTCGGCGCTGTCACCGGCGTGAGGGGTTTCCCGGCTATCGAGATCCCCGGGCTCAGCCACCTGCCTTTCATCGGACCCGTTCTCTTCCGGCAGAATATCTTGGTTTATCTGGCGATTTCACTGGTGCCAGTCTCGGCTTTCGTTCTCTTTCGCACCACGCTCGGACTCAAGATCCGAGCGGTGGGAGAGAACCCAGAGGCTGCGGATACATTGGGTGTGAGCGTATATGGCATCCGTTACCTCTGCGTTATGTTGGGCGGAATCCTGGCGGGCATTGCCGGTGCGTTCCTCACCATCGGGCAAATGAACATGTTCGTGGACAATATCACCAGCGGGCGAGGGTTCATCGCCATCGCCTTGGTCTGCTTTGGCCGCTGGCATCCCTACGGTGTCCTGGTCGGCGCTCTATTATTCAGCGTATTGGACGCGTTGCAAATGTGGATCCAAGTGATTGGGGCTCCCATCCCCTACGAATTCTTGGTGATGTTGCCCTACGTATTGACCATCGTGGTATTAGCCACCGCGGTGGGCCGGGCACGTGGGCCGCTGGCTCTGTCTAAGCCTTACACCAGGGGCGAAAGGTAAAAAATCGGTTGCTACTCAAAATCCGCATCACGAGGAGGTGAGAGGAGCATACAAACGATCTGCGAGCCTTGCCCGCTCTGAAGAACCAAAAGGTTATCTCAGATAACCATAGGACTTACAGGAGGGAGAAGATGAGCAAGAAGGGTATTTCGGTTATGTTGATCGGGCTTATGGTGTTGGCCATGTTGATCTCTTGCGCGCCAGCAGCCACCCCCACACCCATCGTGCGGGTGGAGACCAAGGTCATACGCGAAGTGGTTACGGCCACGCCAGAACCCACTAAGCCGCCAGAGGTCTTCAAGGTGGCCCTCATCCTGCCCAGCACGATGGATGACATGGCTTGGAGCCAATCCATGTACGAGGGCGTCAAAGCAGTGAAGGAGGAGATGGGTGATGCCATGGAATTCACCGTCTCCGAGAACCTGTACAAGATTGTGGATGCCGGGGCAGCCGTCCGAGACTACGCGGAGCGGGGTTATGACCTTATCATCTGCCACGGTGCCCAATACCAGACGCTCCTCCAAGAGATCGCGCCCGAGTATCCCAATATCAGTTTCGCCTACGGCACTGGCTTCCAAACCGGCCCCAATATCTTCGCCTATGCGCCTGCAGCGGAGCAGGGCGGGTATCTGTTGGGTATGCTGGCGGCAGCCATGACCAAGAGCAAAATCGTGGGCATTGTAGGGCCAGTGCGCGGTGGCGACGCCATCAAGTATAACGAGGGCTTCAAGCAGGGTGTGGCAGCGCAAGATCCCAGCGTGGTGGTGCTGGAAACCTACACGGGCAGTTTCGCCGACTTTGTCAAAGCCAACGAGATGGCCATCGCCCATATGGATGCGGGGGCTGACATCCTCACCGGCACCGCCCAGCAAAGCGTGGCCATGACCAAGGCGGCAGCTGAGCGGCCCGGCGTCTACGTCCTCAACAGCGATATGGAGCAAACCTCTCTCGCTCCAGATACCTGCTTGGCAGCCCAAGTCTATATCTGGGATGAGGTGGTGCGACGCATGATCAAACTGCACCAGGCGGGCATCCTCGGCGGTGAGCACCTGGTATTGGACTATGCCAACGGCAAGTTGGAGTTGCGCTACAACCCCAAGTTGGAGCATCTCATCCCGCAAGAGGTGAAAGCCAAGATCGAGGCCACCAAGCAGGCCATTATGCGCGGCGAGTTGGTGATTGAACTGCCAAAGGAATAGACGGCGGGAGGGGAGGAGGAAACCCGCAGAGGGGAGCCTCCTCCCCACACTAACGAAGGGCGGTAAACAAAGGTGAGCCAACAAAGTGTGAATCCGCAAGGAGAGGCCCTGGGCTTAGAGAAACGCATCGAATCCGTGGAGATGAGGGGCATCGTCAAGAGATTCCCCGGCGTCCTGGCCAATGACCACATTGACTTCGACGTCCATGCTGGGGAAATCCACGCCCTGTTAGGCGAAAATGGGGCGGGCAAAACGACCCTGATGAATGTCCTCTACGGCCTCTACCAACCCGACGAGGGGGAGATATACGTCAATGGCCGTCGTGTGGTGATCGGTTCGCCCTATCAGGCCATCAAGTTGGGCATCGGCATGGTCCACCAGCACTTTATGCTGGCCCAACCCCTCACCGTAGCAGAAAACGTAGTTCTCGGCTTGCCCTCGCCTCGGGAGCCACTATTAGATCTCGCCCAGGCGGAAAAGCGAATCAACGAGATCTCCCAGGCCTATGGCTTGAAAGTGGACCCCCGGGCCCAAGTCTGGCAACTTGCGGTAGGAGAGCAACAGCGCGTGGAGATCATTAAGGCCCTCTACCGCCAAGCAGCCCTTTTGATTCTGGATGAGCCCACTGCAGTCCTCACCCCGCAAGAAGTGAAAGAACTCTTCGTTGTCCTGCGCCGTATGGCGGAACAGGGACACGCCATTATCTTCATCACCCATAAGTTGCACGAAGTGATGGCCCTCAGCGACCGCATCACGGTGCTCAAGGCCGGGCGGGTGGTGGCCACCGTGAACCGCAGCGATGCCACTCCCGAGAAGTTGGCCCAGATGATGGTGGGGCGGGAGGTGCTCTTCCGGCTGCCCAAGGAGAAGGTGGAAAAAGGCAGGGTGATTCTGCAAGTCAAGAGTCTGGAAGCCCTAGGCGATAAGGGATTGCCGGCCCTGAAAGAGGTCTCTCTGGCCGTGCACCAGAGGGAGATCCTGGGGATTGCCGGGGTTTCGGGTAACGGGCAGCGAGAACTGGCTGAGGTTATCGCCGGCCTGCGCCCGGCCAGGGAGGGCAAAGTCCTCATTGACGGACAGGATGTGACCAACCGCTCGCCGTGCGACATCATCGAGCAGGGGCTCGCTTATATCCCGGAGGAGCGGCTGCAGATGGGGGTGGTCACCGACTTCTCAGTGGCCGAGAACATGATCCTGGAAACCCATGGCCAGAGGCCTTTCGCCGATGGGGGCTTTCTGCCCCTCAATCGGTGCTGGTTCCTGAACCGGCGCGCCATTGAGGACTACGCCACGCAGAAGATCAGCGAATACGATGTGAAGACCCCTGACCTCAGGACTCCGGCCAGACATCTCTCCGGCGGTAACATCCAGAGGCTCATCTTGGCCCGCGAACTGTCGCGCCAGCCCAAGTTGTTGCTTGCCGCCCAGCCCACGCGTGGGTTGGACATCGGCGCTACCGAGTACATCCGCCGCAAACTCCTCGAAGAGCGGGCGCGGGGCACTGCCATCCTGCTGATATCCGAGGATCTGGACGAGATCCTGGCCCTGAGCGATCGCATCGCCGTGATGTACGAGGGCGAGATCGTGGGCATTGTCCCTGGCGAAGGGGCCGATGTGGAGCAGTTAGGGCTGATGATGGCCGGGGCGCTGCGCCTGGAGGCAGGACCCACCCAGTAGTCTGAAAAGTATGCTGGACGACTGAATTTTCTAGTCAAATAGGGAAAGGAGAATTATCATGTCCAAGGCATCTCATGTGGATCAACAGACCATAGAGACGTTGCCTCAGGTAGCCTCGTACCCTTGGCGCAGGGCGCTCTACTTGGCTATCAGCATCTTGGCCCTCCTAGCCTTGACAGGCTGTGTAGGCTATGTGGAAGCTCATATTACCTTCTACCCGCAGGAAGAGTGGAAAGCAGAGGTTCGCCTCTCCTTCACGGCCCAGCAGGTGATGCAATTGGGAGGGGAACAGGCCATAGAGGCATCGTTGCGCGAGCAGGCGGCAACGAAATTGAAAGAAGGAGATGTACGCTACACCTGGAAAAAAGAGCCTCAGAGAGACGGAGGGATCACCTACATCGTCTCGATAGAGGGGAGAGGGCTGCAAAAGCTGAATGAAACGGCCTTCAGCGGTATGGCCACGATCTACGTGGATGAATCGTCCAGGGAGCGTCGCGTCGTCTTCTCGGCAATGCCGGCAGGTTTATTGGGAGGAACAGTCTCTCTGCGATTGACCGGGGGCAAGATCATATCAAGCAATGCTGATGAACTCAAGGGGAACACTGCCATCTGGTACAATCTCACTTTCGGGGAATCGGCCGAGGCGGTTCTGACCGAGACCTCGCGCACTGCTCTGCCCTGTCCAGTAAGCACAGCGCTTGTTGTGTTCGTGATGGGTCTCTGTCTTCTGTGGCGTAGATAGCGACTGACATCATAACCGATTGTCTTTGGTTGGCTCGACGAGGTCCGAGAGCCCTTCTCGGTCTCGCTTGGTTCGTTGCAATAGGTTTGGCTAATGCCGCTTGGTCTTGGCCATTAGTACATAGGGAGGCAGTAAGATAATGCAAGCAATAAACTTTCGGACCGCCGCTTTATTGGTGCTGGTTGCCGCTATGGTTGTGGCCTGTATACCATCGCCCGGCGGCAGGGGCTCGCCTACACCTGTGACCGGGGCCACCCCAACTCGTACGCCGAAAGTCGCCATTCCCACCCCCACTGTGAAGCCTACCTCACCTCCCCCGGAAAAAGCGTTGGAAGTGCAGGGCAAGTGGTTGGTGACGCCCACTTCTTTCTGGAGGCTTGACGAGTGGAGTGGGGTGAAAGCCCGGGAGGGGTACAAATATGGCTATGTGGAGTTCATGGTCGAAAACTACAGCGGCGCGCTCCAGAAACTGAGCACAGGGGTGATGCCGGTATCTATTCAGCTGGTCGATTCACGAGGTTTCAGTTACCCTTTGTCAGAGCCCCATTGGATTGGCTTTTGGCGCTTCATATGGGGATACCGCCCAGACGTCTATCTTCCCCCGGGATATAGGACCCGCTATTACGCCTATGGCGAGGTGCCGGAGGTGGCCCAGGACCTAAAAGTCATGTTCACCGACCAGCGCACAGGCAACTCTGTGTCTTGGGAAGTGGATACCGAACTGCCTAAGCCAGCGTCCTTCCCGATCAGCGAAACTGAACTCAAGGCCCTCAAAGAGGTAGGGGAAACTTACACCGTCCCGGACTTCGCTGAGATGACCTTACTATCGGCAGAGGCGCGTCTGGATGAGAAAGGGCAATATCATGTTCCTCTGTCCCTCAAACTAAAGAACTTGTGGGGTTATGATATCTCAGGGCAGATTCAGTTTATGTATGCCGACGGAGTGATTGATGCTTCCACAATAGAGTCTGTGCCTCCCGGATATGAGAAAACTCAAGCATTTGAACTGGAGGTAGGCAAATTGCCGCTGGTGTTACTCTTTGTCCTAGAGACAGACGAAGGGAAAGTCGCATATACAGGCTATTTCGTGACGGAAGGTGATGTTCAATCGACCCAGCCACCCCCTCCGCCAGCCCTGAAGGACAAAGGCAGGATCATTTTCATGTCCTACCGGGACGGCAACTATGAGGTCTACGTGATGGACGCCGACGGCACCAACCCCACGAACCTCACCAACAACCCGGCAGACGATTTCGGTGGCTATTGGTCGCCGGACGGACGGCTCATCGCCTTCATGTCCGACCGAGACGGCAACGTTGAGGTCTACGTGATGAACGCCGACGGCACCAACCCCAGGAACCTGACCAATAACCCGGCAGACGATTTCGGTGGCTATTGGTCGCCGGACGGACGGCTCATCGCCTTCACGTCCGACCGAGACGGCAACGATGAGGTCTACGTGATGAACGCCGACGGCACCAACCCCAGGAACCTGACCAACAACCCAGCATACGATTCGTTTGGGATGTGGTCGCCGGACGGACGGCTCATCGCCTTCAGGTCCGACCGGGACGGCAACGGTGAGGTCTACGTGATGAACGCCGACGGGAGCGGGGTAACGAGGCTGACCTACAACTTCGCCTCCGACTACCCTACCGACTGGCGACCATAATCGATAGGAGATTGTGCAGAGCAAGCTCAACGGTTCGAGGCTTGGGGAATATCGGCGTTTGATGCCCTACATCTCGCCTGCGCTGAAAGCAGTGGAGCAGAAGTTTTTCTGACCACAGATGACGAATTGTTACGTAAATTGGCTGCTCATGCGGAGCAATTGGGTATACGAGTAGAGAATCCTTTGACGTGGCTAAGGGAGGTAGGCTAATATGAGTCCGGCTGCGAGGACGCTGGAGCAAATCCGCTTGACAGGATTGAAGGCACTGTCTCGTGAATTGGGGCCAGTGGGCTTGGTGCGATTCCTACAGCAGTTTGAAACGGGATACGGAGACTATACCGCCGAACGGCATCGCTGGCTTGGCGAACGCACTGTTCAGGATCTGGTCCAGGAGATCGAGCACCAACGCAAAGCCGCTGGCGAGTCTGAAACTGGAGAATAAGCCCTGGCATGGAATTCCCCGACAATTCAATAAGAGCAAACCTGTAACGGCGGCTTTCCTCCCGCCGTGGCACAAGGCAGGTAAATCAAGATGAGCCTTGCGAAGGTTCTGAACCTTCGCAAGGCTATACGGCGGGGGCTTAAGCCCCTTGTTCTCTCACCGGCTCCCTGATCACCCGCACACTATTGCTGCGGCACTTGGGGCACACCCGCTCCACCTCCGGGTCATCCGGGCCGCTGAATTCGTGCCCGCAGCGCAGGCATTTCATCTTGACTTCAGCCATCGCTACGCCCCCACCTTCCGCTTCTTCTTGGCTTCCTCCGCGGTGAGCACCTGGATCGTTTGCTCGATCTCCTCCATTGTCACCTTCTGGCGCATAGTCTCCAACTCGGTCATCACCTGCGCCCACTTGGAGCCCTCAGCGGCGCTGATCCATTCCAGTTGCAGCCGCTCCGGGCGCACGCCCAGGCGCTCCAGCCGATCCCACAGCCGATCCACCCGCCGTTGGGTCTGGCGGTTGGCATTGATGTAGTGGCAATCGGCGTAGTGACAGCCGGAGACCAGCACGATCGGCGCGCCCTTGCGGAATGCGTAGAGCACGAAATCCTCGTTCACCCGCCCACTGCACATAGTGCGGATGACGCGGGCGTTGGGCGGATATTGGAAGCGCGAGGTGCCCGCCGTGTCCGCCCCGGCGTAGGAGCACCAGTTGCAGGCGAAGACCACGATGGTTTCCGCCGGCTTCTCGGCCAGCGCGGCGTCCAGTTGGGCGTAAATCTGCTGATCGGTGAAATGGCGCATGGTGATGGCCCCGAAGCGGCATTCCGCGGCGCAGGTGCCGCAACCCGCACAGGCAGCCGCCACTACTTGGACGGGTTCTTTTTTCGCCGGCTGGGTGATGGCTCCGTAGGGGCACACCCGCGTGCACGCGCCGCAGCCGGTGCACAGGTCGCGATCCACCACCGCCGTGAGGGCTTCCAGTTTGATCTCCCCTGCGCTGAGCAGGATCTCGGCACGAGCGGCAGCAGCGCTGGCCTGGGTAACGCTCTCCTTGATGTCCTTGGGCGATTCGGCGCAACCGGCGAGGAAAACGCCGCGGGTGGGGGTGTCCACGGGCTTGAGTTTGGGATGTGCCTCCAGGAAGAAACCGTCTCTGGCCCGCGAGAGGGTGAGCAGTTTGCGCACCGTCTCGCTGTCGCGCCGCGGGATGGCCCCGATAGAGAGCACCACCAGGTCGAACTCGTGCGTCTCCAATCGGCCAGTGGTGGTGTTTTCCACCACCAGGCGCAGGTCGCCGGAGCCGTTAATCTCCGTTACCTCGCCTGGCAGGCCGCGGATGTAGCGCACACCTGCCTCCTTGCTGCGGCGGTAGAGGTCCTCGAAGCCTTTGCCGAAAGCGCGAATATCCAGGTAGAAGACCGTGATATCGGTGTCAGGATAGTGATCCTTGAGGAGCAGGCTGTCCTTAATCGTATTCATGCAGCAGATGTTGGAACAGTAGGGATTGCCACGCACCTCAGAGCGCGAGCCCACGCACTGGATGAAGCCGATGCGTCGCGGACGCACCTGGTCTTTGGGGCGCACGAAATGTCCTCCCGTCGGGCCGCCGGCGGAGATGAGCCGCTCGAACTCCAGGCTGGTGATGACGTTCTCATAGCGGGTGTAGCCGTACTCGTCGAGTTCGGTGGGGTCGTAGGTGTCCATACCGGTGGCCACGATGATGGCGCCGACCTGCAACTCTAATATTTCATCGCGCATGTCGAAGTCAATGCATTTCTTCTCACAGGCGTCCAGGCATTTGCCGCAGGCGATGGGGTTGTAGCCCAGGCATTCCTGCATATTGATCACGTAGGCGGACGGCACCGCCTGGGGGAAGGGGATGTAGATGGCACGGCGCGTGGACAGGCCGGTCTGGAACTCATCCATGCTCACGACCGGGCACACTTTGGCACAATCGCCACAGGCCGTGCACTCATTCTCCTTCACATAGCGGGCTTTGCGGCGCACGCGAGCGCGGAAATTGCCCACATAGCCGGAGACTTCCTCCACCTCGCTGTAGGCCAGGAGTT
>JACIWT010000031.1 GCA_014360825.1 Chloroflexota bacterium
GTGCAGCACTCGTTATCGTGCGCTCTGTCAGGATTGCACGAATAGCCCGCCTCTGTTTGTCATTCAATTTCTCAGATGTCGCATTTTGTCCCATTTTGTCTCACCAGAACGGCTTCTAAGCCTCGAATTCGCTCTCGCAGGTATCAGATGACCTTGCGATTTCGCCAAACCAGTCCACGAAGTCCTTGAGCCTCAAAGCCACAATGTCATCGACGTGATGTCGCCCCTTCTCGTGCAAAATCACAATCGGCAGTTTCGTGCCATCCGTGCAACCGTGCCTTGCTTGCTCCAGAGCCCCAGTAAGCCACTTCGGGAACGAACGCCAAGCCTTAACCTCGACAGATAGCCAGTCGCTGACTACGTCTGGCGTTGCCACCCCACGATTGCCCACCCGCTGGCCTTTGAGCCGTTTCGCTAACGTTCGTTCCACTTGCTTCCAATTGCTCATTCTCCATACCCCCGTCTGTATCGCTTGTCGCAGTAGTGCCCGCCCGTCATAAGGCAGGTCGCATTGTTCACAAAGCCACGAGCACCAATCTGACCTCAAAAACGAGTAGTCTTTGTCCGCAATACCCGAAACAATTATCCGCAGCGCAAGATGCCTATAACCCTGCGCTTGCTCCAGCGCTGCTTCGTGCTCAAGTTCCCAATCGTTTCGCATCATCACAAAAAGCAGTCGAAGTCCGAACCCAGATGGCCAATAGTCTCACGTATGTTGGCACTCTTGGCCCCCTGGCACTCTGAGGGGGTCAGGGGGCCAGAGTGCCAAGAGTGCCACTGTGCCACAGTGCCAACATTTTTCAATTCAGACTCTCTTTGCCAAAACCATCCTTCAGAAGTTTGAACACTTGTAACGTTCGCTCTTTTCTTAGCCCGTTTCAGTGTTCGCATCGCAATTCCCGCTTGTGCTGCCAATGCTTGGACTTCACGTGCTGGACGTGGCCCCTCTTTCAGGGTGTCCTTTAACCAGCGTTCCGCTTCTGCTGTTTGCGACACGGTTTCCTTCTCCTCTGCTACGCCAAGATACAAGAGTCCATCTTCACCAATGACATAGCGTAGGGCTTCGGGACGTGATACGAAGTTTGATTTGAGACAGGTTAACCGAAGCGTATCACCGTCCTTTTCTTCTGGCTCCAGCGCTAAAACAGAGCGGCTTGCTGCTACGATGTCAGATGAGTCCCGAACACGGTCGAGGTCTACTTTGTCGCTGTCCAGCAGTCCGCGCTTGCGAATGTGATGGAGAACCAGAACCGCCGCACCCGTTTCCTGCGCCAAACTGTAAAGCCGCGCAAAGAAACTGCGCATCTCTCGTGCGCTGTTAGCATCCCGTCGGTGGTGTGCGGTCAACGGGTCTACAACTACAAGGTCGGGCTGCCATTCCCGCCATGCAGCCTCTACGTCATCCCAGCGGTCATCGCAGGCGACAAAACCGCCCGTGTCGCCATACAAGACCCGAACGTTCTCCGAATCCGACCTCACCCCAACACTGACCATTTTCTCCAGCAACTCACCAGCACCGGCCTCTGCGTCCAGGTAGAGCACTTTGCCTTTTGGCGCTTGCGTTTGGTCTGGCCAGCGACCACCACTATCGAGCGCCGCTGCCAAGGCGCAGGTAAGCAGCGTTTTGCCAACACCAGACTTTGACACCAGCGTTGTTACAGCACGTTTCGGAATCCAACCTGGCCAAAGCCACTCCACACCTGACGTAAGTTCACGCAATTCGCCTGGGCTGTAAAGTCTGATTGCTCGTGGGGTTTCACTCCTGGCTTTCGCAATGCGTTCCTCGACAGCCTTTTGCCAGTTCGCATCGCCCTTGCCCGCAAGTCGGGCGATGTCGGACGCCAAAATCAAATGACGCCTTCGTTCTGCGCATTCCTTGATTTTCGCGACGCAGCGGTCGAATGATGGCACATCGCATCCACCCAACCCCCAATCCAGCAACATCTGTAAGGCTTCGTCTTCTGGCATTATGCCGCGGCGACCAAGTTCAGCAGCGACATTGTCTTCGGTCAGCCCTGTTGCGCCATCTTCAGCAAGGCTTAGAATGGCCGCCCAGACCTTGGCTCGCAGACCATCGTAGAAGTCGGCACTTGTTAAGCCCGACTGCACCGCCTTGTCGGGATAGAGCATCGCCACACCGATGCAGTTCAATTCGCTCTGTTCGTCATGCGGCCACGCTTCTCTGTCGCCCATGCTATACCTCCAGCCCTGTCAGAACAAGTTGGCGACCCACCGGTTCACTAACTTGCCAATACTCCAAACGCAGGCATACTTGGTTGCCAAACCCAAAATCAAATCGGATGCCATGCGCCCGAAAGTCGACGAGATTTGCCTCATAGCGGCGTCCGGTGTCGGCATCCCTGATGACCACGTGTGTTGCACCCAGCGCTTCAGCCCGTTCCAGCACCTCAACGTTGAACGCCAGGCCGGGACCTGGCGGCCGCTGAAGTAGATGACCCCGACTGCTGTGCAGCGTGACGCACAACACATCGCCACGCACACTAGCTACCCGACGGCCCTTCGCATCATACACCAAGGACGTTTGACTTGTGCCCGGATTGGTGTTACAATACGCAGTAGATGTGGCCTTCGCTGTCGCCACGTCCTGTTCGCCGCCGCCCGGTCGCCGCCGGGCGGTTTTGTTTTCGGTCATTTTCTACCCTCCTTAAATAGAAATCCCCTCCATTAAGAGGGGACAGGTAAAGGCTTAAAAATAAACCCCGCTGCAGTAAATGTTTAGTAGCAGTTCGGTTACTATTCGGTTAACAACTTCTCTTTTATTGACTTCACAATTCGGTTCATTCGTTGGGGACTTATTCCAAGTTCGGCAGCAATCTCTTTTTGCGAATACCCAAGTAGTAGCATTTCTACCACCTGGCGCTCCCGCTCTGTTAGTCCAATTAGGATGTCTTCACCCGTCTGAACATCCGATTCGCCCACGATGCTTTCGTCATCTAACTCGACAGTTCTATCCCGTCGCCTTTGCTGGTCTTCACGCCAGAAGGCCCGCTTACGGGCTTTCAGTATCTCACGCATCATTTCGTTGAAGTAACAAAGCCCACTGGCCTCGATTTTACGCCGAACTTTCGAAGGCACTATGACGAGTCGGGCCAGGTCGTTGCCCTCGCGGCGGTAGATAATGTATGCGTCTTCTGATGGGCATTCGCCATTCTTTCGCTCCTCACCATACAGCCGTTCCCACTCAAGTCCCCAATGCTCAGCCGGGGCCAATCTCGACGCATAGCCCGCCAACTCTCGCCAAATGGCGTCGTGAACCAGTTTGCGCAGCCTGTTCTTTTCCTCCTCAGTTAACATCCGCCTCACCTCCCACGTAGGTTAGCGGTGGGGCTGGCGACGTGGGCACCAGCCCCCAAACGACCCCGCGGGCCTGGGTCGTGCCCGCTCGATAGTATCATACTTGAAATCGAATTGCATCCCAAATAGGACGCCAGGGAGCGCCGAAGCGGGCGGGGTCGTGCACATCGGCGCTCCCCAACGGCTGGGCGGCTACAATAGCCTGTCCACTGGCGATGCCCGCTTGTGTGCTTCGGCCAAATCATTTTCAGTCTGGGCCAGGTAGCGACGCAACACCGACAGGTCGCTGTGGCCCATCAGTTTCTGCAAAGTCATCACGTCGCAGCCGTTTCGCAGCATCGTGAGTGCAAACGCCCGCCTGAAACTATGTGGCGATGGTATAGGCACTCCCGCCTTGTGTGCCCGACGTTCCAGGACTTGGCGCAATCCCCAATAGGTCAACCGTTCCCCATCCCTGGCAATCCACAACGGGTCGGCTGGCATCACCTCTGGCCTATGACGCAAGTATTGGGCCAACGCCCTTAATGCCTTGCTCCCCAGGAACGCTGTGCGAAACTTGCGCCCTTTGCCCTGCCTGACGACGACTGCGCCTGTGCCCAGGTTTACATCGCCCACGTTCAGGCTCAGGAATTCAGAAGCCCGTGCTCCAGAGTCCAGAAGGCAGAGCATAATCGCCCGGTCTCTATCGCCCGTGAACGTCCTGCGTTCGCAGGTTTGCAGCATTCGCTTGACATCGCTCATGGGCACCGGGTCTAACGGTTCCTGTGGCACTCGTGGTGGACTTACTCTCACCATCGGATTGCTCTCGATTATGCCTTCGACGTGCAGCCAACGGCAGAAGGTCTTGAGCACCCGATAGGCTTGGTGAACCCCACCGGGATTGTGGCTCTTTTGCAGACTGGTCAGGTAGTAGCGGATGTGGCCAGTAGTCAAATCTGCTATGTCCTGCACGTCTTGTTGACGAAGCCACTTCTGAAACGCCAGCAGGTTCACCCTGTAGATACGGATAGTGTTCGCACTGAGGTTTCGGGCCTGGCAGTCGGTCAGGAATGCCTGAACGTCCAGGCTCAGAGGCAGTTTAGAAACGAGGCGAAGCGCTTGCTCTATTTTGCGTGTTTTCGACATAGCAAAAACCTCACACCACTACCTGTTGTGGTATGAGGCCAATGCTTGCTACCTGTTGCGTTTCAAGCCACCCATCGGACTTGAACCGATAACCTAACGCTTACGAAGCGCTTGCTCTGCCGATTGAGCTAGGGTGGCCCTCTATAGCGCTTAGTATATCACACTGCAGAAACACTGTCAAACAGCGGCGACAGCAACCGCCGGTCTACCTCCGGAGCATAACGCTCCACCATCTCCGGCGTGATTCCCCCAGCCTGTATGATCTCCCCGTAGAGCGATCCGCTGCGCTTGAGTAGCCGCTCCTGTGTCCTCTCGTCTAGGTAGATCAGTCCGAAGCGTGCACTCCACCCCTCGGCCCATTCAAAGTTGTCCACCAGTGACCAGAAGTAGAATCCCTGGACCGGTGCGCCAGCAACAATCGCACGATACACTGCTGCTAAGTGAGTGAGAATGAAACGGGGGCGCATAGAATCGTTGTTATCGGGTACACCACACTCCGTCACGTAGATGGGCAGGCCAAACCGTGTCCACTGCACTAACAGTCGGTATAATCCTTCTGGGTAAACCTCGCCCCAACCCTCCATACTAAACTCGGCCTCTGGCTTGGCAAAACGACGCGAAAAAAAGAGTGCCAGGCTGAGCGAAATCGAAAGCCACCATATCGCGGCTGTAATAGTTGATGCCTAAGTAGTCCAGCGATTGGGCGGGGCCCGGGAGTCGAGACCAAGCCCCCAGTGGTGGGCGTAGCACGCCATCTAAAGTGCACAAAGAGAAGAGGTCATCGAACAAGTACGAGTGCAGGTAGGTCACTGCCCTGTCGCCTACCGAATGCGGGTTGGCGGGATCGAACACCCGCAAGTGGCGAGCCACACCCACGCGCGCCTCTGGCTGCATTTCGTGGATGACTGTGTAGGCACGAACATGGCCCAGGAGCAAGTTTCGCACCACACGCAGGAGTGCACCGAAATCGGACCTCCCTGGCGGCCATAATCTCATCAAATAGCCATAAACGGCGTAAACCATTGGCTCGTTGACTGTACACCAGATGTCCACTAAGTCTCCGAGTGCCCCCACGACCACACGGGTGAAACGCTCAAACAACGCGGGAGTTTCCTCGCATTCCCACGCCCCTTTCTCTGCCAGCCAAAGGGGGTTCGTGAGGTGGTGTAATGTCAACATGGGCACGATGCCCTGCTCACGCAGGTGGCCGATGATCTCGCGATAACGATCCAGGGCGGTGTGATCAAACTGACCGAGGTGCGGCTCGATACGGCTCCATTCCACAGAGAGGCGGTGAGCGTTCTGACCCATCTGACGCGCCAAGGCGAAGTCCTCTTTATAGCGTCCACCCCACCAGTCCGCGGCTAGGCCAGAGCGAGTGCCATCCCGGATGCGTCCGGGCTCTTGCTCCCAGGCCCACCAATCATTGTTGGTATTCTGGCCTTCCACTTGGTGCGCAGCGGTAGCAGCGCCCCAGAGGAAGTCGGGAGGGAAGCGGAGTATGTTGATCATGTCGGGTGGCAAGCGTCCTTCTGATTCATGGGTATATCCGTTCCAGCATGCGTGGGAAAGCAATCGTCTCACGAATATTGCTGAGATGGCAGATCCACGCTACGGTGCGCTCCACCCCAAGCCCAAAACCAGAGTGAGGCACCGCACCGTACCGCCGCAGGTCAAGGTACCACTCGTAGGCTTCGCGTGGCAGCCGGTGAGCCTTGATCTGCTGCTCCAGGTACTCATAATCCGCTGTACGCTCACCCCCGCCGATGATCTCACCATATCCCTCTGGGGCGAGAAGATCCACGGAAAGGCATGTTTCTGGCCGCTGGGGATCTTCGGCCATATAGAAAGCCTTGACCTGCTTCGGGTAGTGGTGCACGAACACCGGCTTATCGAATTGGCTGGAGATCTCTGTCTCATGGGGAGAACCAAAATCGTCGCCCCAAGTGAACTCGTGCCCCGCTTTCCGGAGGATCTCTACGGCCTCATCGTAGTGAATGCGCGGGAAAGGTGGCTCGATGATTTGCAGCCTCGAAAGATCGCGCCCCAATAATTCCAGTTCCGCGCGACGGTTCTGAAGCGCGGACTTTACGATGTGCGTGACCAGTTGTTCCTCTACTTCCATGCAATCATTCAGATCGGCGTAGGCCATCTCCGGTTCCACCATCCAAAACTCCGTGAGGTGCCGGCGAGTTTTAGATTTTTCGGCTCTGAACGTGGGTCCAAAGCAGTACACTTTGCCAAAGGCGGCAATGGTAGCCTCATTGTAGAGTTGGCCACTCTGGGTGAGATAAGCCGGTGTGCCAAAGTAGTCTGTCTCGAAGAGGGTAGTGGTATCCTCACAGGCCGCTGGGGTGAGAATGGGCGTGTCCACGTTCACAAAGCCGTTGCTGTCAAGCCATTCCCTGATGGCGCGGATGACCTCGGCTCGCACCCGTAAAATAGCCCACTGTCTCGAAGAGCGTATCCACAAGTGGCGGTGTTCCATTAGGAAACCAACCCCATGCTCTTTTGGTGTGATGGGATAGACTTCTGCTAACTGGAATATTTGCATATCCCTAACCGCTAATTCGTAACCTCCTGGGGCGCGTTTATCGGAGCGCGGAGTGCCGGTGACGATCACCGAAGATTCCTGGGTTACGCGTCGTGCGTTCTCAAAGGTCTGTGGATCCACATCATTCTGGAAGACCACGCACTGAAGAATGCCCGTGCCATCCCGAACTAACAAGAACTGGAGTTTGCCCTTGTCAGTCGAATTGTATAACCAGCCCTTGATTGTTACTTCCTGACCGACGTATTGACCGATTTCTCTGACATAAACATGCCTGCCCATGATGCCTTCTCCCTACTGTGAAGTGAACACATTCTAACTGCAATGGACATTGCCGTCAAAAGATGTGGGGTCTTGGATCTGATGGATTGAGAGCGTATTGGGGGCTTCGCCGGGCTAAACTTTATGAAGCGCCCCTCTTAGCAAGAACCGCTCCCGCAGCCGCTTAAGTGGCAGTGCACTTAGCACGGTTGCGACGTCAGGATCGCGGAATGTGCCCAGTGGGATAAGCGTTACGAAATATACCATCACTGCCACAGGTACAATGACCAGGAAATGCAGGTCGCGCAGCAGCCACATCACCGTTCCCATGACCGCAGCAGCGAGAGTCGGCCGCCAGAACACCTCAAGCCAGGGGATAGGGGTCAAGTTCTTGCGCACACACAGGTAGAAGGGGATGAGCAGAGCAACCTCGGAAAGGACAGTGACGGCTGCAGCCGCTCGATAACCAAACCGGGGTATGAGCAATAGGTTAGCCACCACGTTAAACGCCAAACCAATTAGGAAGGCACGGGTCAGATATCGTTGCTGGTTGATGGCGATGAGTACGTATTGGGTAACACTGTTGATAAAACCGATGGGCATAAACCAGATCAGGATTTGCAGCGCGATCATCGAATGTGGCATATAGGCCGCCCCACCCAAAATAAGGATCAATTCGCGCGCGACGAAGGTTGTGCCCATGGCCAAAGGCAATGCCACTAGTAATAGCAGGCGGATGGACAGGATATAGGCGCGGACGAGGGAGTCCCGTGCGGACTCAGCAAAACGTGACATAATGGGAAAAACCGCGAGCGTAAAGTAGGAAGGGATGATGTCCACACTGTGGATATATCTCATCGCTACGCTGTAATAGCCCAGTTCCACATCCCCGCGCAACGGCTGCAGCAGGAACACGTCCGCGGAAAAGAATGCCTTGCTCAGTAGGTTGTTGAGCATCAACGGGAAGGACGTGCCAAGCATCTCGCGTGTGGTGGCAGGGTCGAACTCTAACCGTGGGCGGAAGAGCAGTCGCCTGGCGAGGACATAGAGAATAGCCGCTGTGATCATGTTGACTGCCAGCGAAGTCCCGGCCACACCGACAAAGCCCCATCCCATAAGCAATGCGAATGTACCAAACGAAATTTTTAGCAACTGGGTTATGGTCGTCACGGCAGCAGGGTACTCCATTCGCTCATAGGCCTGGAATATCGAGCTCAGCGCATTGGCGAACAGATCGGGCACCAAGGCCAAAGTAAAGAAAGCGATAGCGAGGATCGTATCTGCTGCCAGTTTACCCGTCCGTGCGTAGGCGAAGAGGACCAGCGCCATGATTGGGAGCGACGTCAACCAGAGCAAAAGTCGCAGGATAGTAGCGTTGCTTAGATAACGATTCGCACGAAGCCTATCCTTCGCCGCCTCGCGGGTTAGGAGTGTCCCCAGCCCGAATTGGACCACGATGCTCGCGTAAAGAATGAAGTTCACCGCGAACTCGTAGCGCCCTGCGCCTTGTGGGGCGATGACGCGTAACATAAGCATTGCGAAGACCATGTCCAACACGCGGTTGATCAGTGATAGAACCATCGGGGTCAGCGCATTTTTCGCCACCCGCCTCACAGTGTCACCCTCCGCTTCTTGCCGATACAGTCGACCCCACAACCAGAGCCCTCCTAGCAAAGCCAGCGTCACCAAAGAGACGAAACTGACATAGAGTCCCAGTTTGGCAGAGAATGGCGTGTACTTGAAGTGGATGGTGTGCGCGCCCGGTGGTAAAGCCACGGCGCGGAAATTCCCATTGGCGCGATAAATAGTAAGTTCCTGCTCATCACGGGCTCCAGCAGGCAGGTCATACGCCTTCCACGTGTGGAACGTTGGCCAACTGGCGAAATAACTGTCACTTAATACCACGAACCCCGTCACCGGAAGCGTAGCCTGGATCATTACCTCGTTGATGCCGTAGCGCTCAATATTCACTGGCTCCCAGGGGCGAGTGGAACCAGCCATGTACTCAGTACCAGGGTTCTCTTCCAATACCACGAACTTGCGAGGATCAAATGTGTGCAAAATCTGTGCGCGCTGCATCTCATCTGGGATCACACGCGCGTTATAGATGGCAAAAGCACGGGGCAATACATCATCGTTCCGGTAAACACGTATTTCCCCATCATAGACCAGGGTGTAATTCGGATTCGTGATCTCTTGTGTAGTCAAGATGTATTTGACGTTTAACGCATCTAACAATGGTGAGTCCAGCGATGATACCTCTGTGATAGGAGCCACCCGATTGTAGAGTAACTCACCCTGTTCCTCGATCAGACTCATGAAGTCCACGTACTGCTTAGGGATCATGGAGTCATAGCCGCGGGCGTCGGCGATGCCATAGAGCATACCCGCGTTGGCGTTAAAGGTCTTCTCACCAGGAGCGATGAAAGCCGTGATACGATAGAGTTCCGGATCTGACTTCAGGAACTCTACTACTGGGGGCACAAAATCCAATAACCTCGGATCGGTTCGCGGGTTAAAACCAATACCGTAGGTGAACAACTCTGCTACCAGGACTACCAAGGCGAGCACTTGCCACATTGGCCAAGGTCCTATCCGCCAACGCTTCTGACTAGCCAAGAACACCGCTCCTGATCCGACTAAAAAGATGGCGAAGAGCGTTAGATTGCGAAACTCGTAGGAGAAGAAAGCCCGCCCGTCGGCAAACGCCTCGGGCGCCTTTGCCAAGCTCAACATCACCTCTTCCGCCAGCGGTATTATCCTATCGGGAAATCGCAGGCTGATGGAAAGTCCAGCTGCCAGCGCCAGACCCCCCAATACTGTCAGCCAGCCCAGCGCGCTTTCGAGCCGCCCACCATAACCTTTGCGCTTCTCCCATTGTTCTGAAAGCCACGTTGCGCCAATGCTTCCTAGGGCAGCAACACTGAAGGTGTAAGGGAATACCCAGCGGAAAGGAGAATGCAACTGCCCGATAAACGGCAAGGCAAAGACCAGCCGGTAGAAGGGCGTGCCAAACACGAAGAGCAGGGAGACGACAGCAAGCGCGGTGAAAAACAGCGTGTACCAGTTACGGTGTCGGACAATAGCCACCAAAGCGAACAGCAGAGGTAACAGGCCTACCCAACTGGCTCCCTCGACGTAGTTCTTGATGCCCCATTCAATAGTAGTGATGCTCTGTCCGGCGTAATTACGTAACTCTGTGACCGTCTGTCCGCTGAACACATCTATGTAACTGTGATGGCTGGGATTGCCAAAGAAATCTGGTATGAGGAAGGCGATGATGCGGCGCATTGGATATGCCCAACTGACAACCTGTTCGTAAGAGACCGAACCTTGGCGGAAGTTCGCACGTCCTAATTCGTACAGGGGAATGAACTGGAGTGCGCTCAGTCCAATGCCGAGAAGGAACAAGGTTGCAACCCCGACGGCCGGCGAGATGAGGAGTTTCGGGTCTCGTCGCTCCCACCAAAGGCTAACCAATCGGCAGAGAGTATAAAGCGCAGTCACAATCAGCACATAGTATGTGATTTCTGCATGCCCGGCGAGGATCTGTAGGCATAGCGCCACGGCGCCAACGATGACCCAGGGGATGGCCTGGCGCAGGTTGGCGTTACTATTACGGTAACCCACGACGATCTTTTCTATTACAAGCAGCAGAGCAGGTAGCCAGGCAACTGCGGCCAAAATCATGGGGAAGACGACACTGACCACAGTGAAACCGCAAAATACATAGACAATGGCTGCCAACAGGCTCCCCAGATAGTTCGCACCAATGGCGCGGGCGTAGGCGTACATGAGCAACCCAGAGATCAGGAGTTGGAGTACAGTGAACCAGCCATAGGCCTGTGCCAGGGGTAGGATGTAGTAAATAAGGCTAAGTGGGTAGAGCGCGGAATGTTGCCCGGCAGCTAAGAAAGGCACTCCCGCGAAAAGATATGGGTTCCAGAGGGGGATCTGTCTGGAGTGTAGCGAATCCACAATGAACTTCTTCCAGACGTAGTTCTCGAGAATAAGATCGCTCAGGAGGCCATTATGGGGAGTGCCAACACCCAGTTGACCAGCGAAACTGCGCCATGGCTGCCAAGCGAACAAGTTGTCGGCGGGCAGGAGCGTTCTTCCGCCCAGTGTCACAGGCCAGAAAAACACCAAGAGCAAAAAGAGTAGTATCACTGTAACAGTAAGAGCGGGAAGACAACGTCTCATATGCAAAATTACTTTTCCACCTTTCCGAGTCCCTGTGGACGATTATAGCAGCGAGGTAGGCAATGGTCAATCGGATGGTTTGGTCGAGAAAGTGATCCCCTGAGTCTACCCACTGGTCTGCTAAGCGCAAGAGGGGCGATTAGGTAATGGTCCGTTCTCGTGTTGCTACAAGGCAGTAATTGTGGTATAATAATTGTGCGAAGAGGGGCTTTCTGGTCTATTGCTATTCCACGTTGGGTTTCATGGCGATCGCCAAGGTCGGCAAGGATGGCCGGAAATATCCTGATTATCGAAGACAAAGGATCCATTGCCAGTCTCCTGTGGTCCGATTTGGCTCAGAAGGGTTACTCTGTTTCCCGTCTGAATCGAAATGAGGCCGTAGACCGAGTTGGCAACATGAAACCCCGTCTAATCATTGTAGACGTCGGCCCCCCTCAGGCGGAAATAGCACAGGCTTGCCATGATCTGCGTAGTTTGACCCCAGTTCCCATCATTGCCCTCTGCGATGAAGGGGACGACCTCGGTGAGATCGAAGGCGTAGAATATGTTTTGCGGCCCCCGGACTTCCGCGAGTTACTATCTTGTATCGAGGCTGCCCTGTCGCGTCAGACTCGCCGCCGACGTGCTCGCTATTTGAAAGCGGGTATTCTGACCCTCGACGTGCAGACCCATTCTCTGAGTCGTGGAGAAAGGCAGTATCACCTCACACCTAAGGAGTTTGAACTGCTGCACTTGTTCATGACCAACGTGGGTAAGGTACTGACACGCAAGCAGATCATGCACGAGGTCTGGGAAACGGATTACACTGGCAATACCGATACGCTAAACGTACACGTGCGCTGGCTGCGTGAGAAAATCGAAGACGATCCCAGCGCTCCAATCTACCTGCAAACGATAAGAGGCACAGGCTACCGGTTCAAAGTGCCTAAATCTGGCTCATCCTGTCAGCGCACTCCGAGCACATGAGCACGAAATTAACCTTGAGGACTGCGATACCGGTGCTGCAGTCCCCATAGGGCTAATCCCGCTACCATCATCAGCAGATAACCCCATTGATCCGTCCGAAATAGGCCAATAAGACTTGCCTCATCCCCGCGCACGAAGCCCAGTAGAAACAATGCCCCGCCGTACAGCGTCGCATAAAGCCCGGCGACTGTGCCTGGGGCATAGAGTCGTCGTTTAGTAGCCCATAATAGGGTAAACAAGACCGCGGCGCATAGGGCGCTTGCAATCTGCAACGGAAAGCGCGGCTCAACGATCCCGTAGATATCGGGCAGTTTCAAACTTAGCGGGGATTCCAGGACCCGGCCGTACTGCGATCCGTATAGCAGTGCTCCTATCCAGCCAAATACTTGTCCCAATGTCAAACTCTGTGCCATTAGATCAGCCAGGGTCCACAAGGGGAAGGATCGCAGGCGATAAGCAAGAACCAGCGCCAACAGACCACCTATGAAGGCACCAGGGAAAGAGAGGCCACCGCCCCAGAACGTCACAACACGTCTGAAGTCGGTGGTGTAATCGCCCCAGTTAAGGGCTACGTAGGTGGCACGGCCCCCTATGAAAGCACCCGCGAGGGTGATCAAAACCGCGTCGGTGATTTGTCTTCGGCGCAGCCCCCATCGTTCACCTTCTCGCCAGGCCCAGAGTAGCCCAGCAAATGCTCCGAGCCATACAAATAACCCGAATGTCGTGATATGCCACGGCCCGATTTGGAGCACTCGTAACAAGGTTCTATCCCCGCAGACTTTCGACCACGAGAGCGTACTTGTCAGCCAATTGCTGTGCCTGGGAGGCCGAGCTGGATTCAGCGTACACCCGAAATAGGGGCTGATCGGGGTCAGGCAACAGGAGCACCCACTCGGCACCCAGATCAATCTTCACACCGTCGATCTGTTCGGTCCGCCGTGGGCGATATTGCTCATTTAAAAGGCGCATTACCGTGCCTTTGGACTCCCACGGGCAAGAGACAGAGCGCTCGGCCATGAAGTGTGCGGGCAGCGAGACGACTACATCTGAAAGGCGAGTCTTTTGAACAGCCAAGAATTCCAGCAGTTTGGCAACTGCCATTAGACCATCCACCGCCGGCTGGAACTCGGGAAAAATGTAGTTGCCAGTGCCGTCTCCGGCCATAATGACGCCTTTGTGCGTTGCGGCTTCCATTAGGTCGTGCAAATCCACCTTCGTGCGAATCACTTTACCGCTGTGTTGCGCGGCGATCGTCTCGAACATCCGGGGCAGGTTCACTGGCACTGCAACAGTGCCTCCCCCATAGGCCCGCAGAGCCAATGTGGCTATGGCTGCACAGGCGGTCACATTGGGGACAATCTGACCACGGTCATCCACCAAGAAAATCTTTTCACCCCCTACGTCCAGCCGCACACCTAGATGGGTCCCAAGAGCCATGCAGATAGTCGCCAATTGTTGGAGCGACTGGTCGAACTCCTCACGCAGGATGGACATTTTAGTTTCGTCAATACTCGCGTTCAGAGCCACCACCCTGCAATTGAGATCGCTGAGAATAGATGGCAAGACCAACGAAGAAGGCGCATGGGCATAGTCTACCACAATATAGAAGCCGGCCTCTCGGATGGCCTCGACGTTAATCGCTTTCATGAACTCATCGCGGTAGCGTCCGATCACATTGGGCGCGTAATCAATGGCCCCGATCTCATCTAAATAGACCCGGCGGAAGTCTTCCCGGAAGAAGATGCGCTCGATGTTACGCTCCATGGATTTGCTGATATTCAGTCCCCGGCTATCCATGAACTTGATGTCTACGACGCGTTGGTCATGCGGTGAAACGCGCACGTGCACGCCACCCGCGGCAGCGATATCCCGCGTGATGAATCGGGCCACAGGGATGGGCACGGTGCGTAAGTCCTGAACCTCTATCCCTGCTGATGGTAGACCCGAGATGATGGCCCGCTTGATCATGCGTGCGCTGCGGCTTGGGTCGCGGTTGATGGTAACCGTGGCCCCCTTTGGCAAAGAGGCACCGAAGGCTGCTCCCAACTTGGCCGCAAATTCGGGCGTCAAATCTACATTCACCAGGCCAGTGACGCCGTAGCGCCCGAAAAGCACACGCCGCCCTTGTGCTCCCCAGATGATACTGGATTTGACTATTGCACCCGCCTCCACCTCTTTCTCCGGCCATATCCTCACGTTTGGGTGGATGATGGCGTTCTCGCCCACTGTGGACATATCGCCAACCACTGCGCCTTCGAAGATGATAGCCCGGCTTTTCAGGTTGCACTGCCGGCCGATGATGGCCCCGCGCAATTCCGCTCCCTCACCAATGTACGAATTGCGCCAGATAATGCTGCGCTCCACATGGGCGCGGTTGTCCACCACCGTGAAATCGCGGATGACGGCAGGTCCGTGTACGACTACGCCGCCTTTGATCTTTACTCCCTGACCGAGGTAAACAGGGCCGTAGAGTTGGGCATCTGGCGCGATCTCGACATCCTTATCGCACCAGACACCGCCACCAATGTGGTCGCCAATGGGCTCGAGTTGCACGCGTCGCTCTAGGACATCGGCGGTGGCACGCATGTATTCCTGGAAATTACCCACATCGCACCAGTAGCCCCCGGCCACGAAGCCGTATAGAGGATCGCCTTTTTTCAGTAGAATGGGAAAGAGGTCCTTGCTGAAATCGAAAGCCACGCCGGACTCGAAATAGTCCAGCACCTCCGGCTCGAGCACGTAAATACCCGTGTTTACCGTGTCAGAGATAACCTCTCCCCAACTGGGCTTTTCGAGGAACTGTTGAATGCGACCCTGGTCATCCACGATGATGACACCATACTCCAAGGGGTTAGGGACACGGTAGAGGATGAGGGTGGCCAAGGCTCTTTTCTGACGATGGTATTCGATGATCTGCCCCAGGTTGAAATCCGTTACTGCATCACCACTGATCACGATGAAAGTCTCATCCAGAAGATGACGGGCGTTTTTCACGCTGCCCGCTGTTCCCAGGGGAATCTCCTCAACGGAGTACTCGATGTGCATGCCCATGGCTGAGCCATCACCGAAGTAATCCTGTATGACTTCAGCCAGATATTGCACTGTAACAACTACATCCTGGATGTCGTGTTTCTTAAGCAGATCCAGGATGTGTGCCATGCAGGGCTTGTTGACAATGGGCACCATCGGCTTGGGACGGTTGATCGTGAGCGGGCGCAGCCGTGAGCCCTCTCCACCGGCCATCACTACTGCTTTCATCGCGCCGCCCTCCTCCAGTTCACGAGCCGGTCCATCTAAGACTAATAGTGGTTCGCCTTCGACTCCAGTATATCACTGCCACAGTGCCTTGTCAAGGTTTCTCATGCCCTGACGAACGGGGCAGTACCCCCCTTCACCCGATCCTAGCCCGTAGCGCGGGCCTTCAGTGCCTGTTCTCTGGCGAGCAATGCTGCTCCCAACGCGCCTATAATCTGGGGATCATAACCGGTAGATAACGCCTTTACGCCCAGGATGCGCTCCAGCCGCACCACGATGCCGGGATTCTTTGCAATACCGCCGCTGATGGCGAAATCTTTTTCCAAACCGATGCGTTGGATTAAGAGAGCAACGCGGCTGGCCATCGCAGCGCAGTAAGCGGCCAGCACAAGGCTCTTGGGCCAACCCTGGCGCAGGAGGGCCAGGGCCTCAGACCTGGCGAAAACCACGCAGGTGCTGCTTACTGGCGGCGGCTCTTCCTCAACCTGGAGTGATAGTAGCCCAATCTCCTCGATGGGCACGGCCAATAAGTCAGCGATGACTTCCAGACCACGACCGGTCCCCGCCGCACATTTGTCGTTCATCAGGAAATTCAGCACCCGGCCGCGCTCGTCGCAGCGAATGACCTTGCAGTCCTGGCCACCCATATCCAGCACCGTGCGGACAGTGGGGCCGTAGGCGAAATTGGCACCGCGGGCATGACATGCGATCTCGGTGATGGTGCGGTGGGCGAAGGGCACGTTCACCCGCCCGTAGCCCGTGCCGACGATGGAGAGGATGTGATTCAAAGCCATGCCCGTGCCGTCCAAGGCGCGATCCATCACCAGGCGGGCACTGTCGGGGCTGTTGTAGCCGGTGCGTATAGAGGCGTAGGCGTAGAGTTGGCCATCGGCCAGGATGACCGCCTGGCTGCTCACCGAGCCTATATCCACACCAGCCGTGATGACTTCTGCTTCCCGCCAATCCAAATCGGGTGAGAGCCAATGATATTCGCGCCAGCGCCAGTACTCTTCACTCACAATGGAAATTCTCCGTGCATCACGAGTTATAGGTGGCGATGAGCGCCGCACCCAGCGCGCCCGCATATTCCGGCCATCTGGGCACCAGCACCGTGGTGTGCAGGGCGCGCTCTAATGCCTCTACGAAACCGGCATTGCGCGCCACCCCGCCGATGAGGACCACGGGTTCCTCAACGCCCACGCGCCGTACAAGCGTAACGATACGCCCGGCGATGGCCTCGTGCACTGCCCGGGCGATGTCCTCCCGCGGCGTCTGGGCATGGATCAGTGAGACTACCTCGGATTCGGCGAAGATCGTGCATTGGGCGTTGATGGACACAGCCCGGGTCGAAGCCAAGGAAAGTGACCCCATCTCGCTGACCTCTACTCCCAGCGCTCGGGCCATCGTTTCGATGAACGCACCCGCGCCAGCAGCGCATCTCTCGTTGATGGCGAAATCGAGGACCCCACCCGCACCATCGCACCGCAAAGCCCGTGATTCCTCTGCTCCAACATCCAGCACAGTGCACACACCCGGGCAAAGGAAGGAAGCGCCTCGCGCATCGGCAGTTACTTCCGTCACCTGATCTTTGGCCGTGGCGACCAACCCGCGCCCCGCGCCCGTGGCCACCAGACGAGGGAGATCTTCGCGCTGCAACCCCGCCTGCTCCAACGCTCTGGTCAGCACCTCATCGATCGTGGTAGACAAGTCAAAGCCAACCCGTGCCATCGCCTTGCCGGCCACTCGCCCGCTCTCCACGACCACTGCTTTCACTGCCCAAGTGCCCACATCAATGCCCGCCGTGGCCATACGCTTTGCTGCTCCTTTCAAGCCCTACGCGCCCCTATCCCAAGTGCCCGGTATCGGTTCCCTGCAGGCTGGGCACCGTCCGTCCTTGACTTTCATCTCCAGCACGGCGAAGTGCATTCGATGCACCACCCTTTCCCCACAGCGTGGGCAGTAGGTGCTGTTGCGGTCGTGGCCCGGCACATTCCCGATATAGACATAATGCAACCCCTCGCCGGAGGCAATGGCGGCGGCCTGCTCCAGGGTCTCCAGGGGCGTGGCTGGCACGCGCTGCAGTTTGTAGGCGGGGAAGAAGCGCAGGAAATGGAGTGGCACATCGGGGCCGGCGCTGGCCCGCAGCCAGGCGCACATGCGACGAATGGTCTCAGGATCGTCGTTCAGCGAGGGGATGAGCAGGTTGACCACCTCGAGATGGACGCCGCTCCTGGCCACGGTAACCAGGGTGGAGAGGACGGGTTCCAGTTGTCCCCCGGTCATTCGCTCATAGAATTCGCTGGTGAAGCCTTTGAGGTCAACCACGACGGCATCTATGTGGGGCAAGAGGGCTTGCAGGGGTTCGGCGGCCAGTGAGGCATTGGTGTGCACCACAGTGCGCAGTCCCGCCCCTTTCGCCAAGACAGCGATGTCGTCCATATACTCGTAAAAGGCGATGGGCTCGCTGTAGGTGAAGGATATGGCGTCGCAGCTTTCCTCTAGAGCGCGGGCCACCACCTGCTCCGGCGTCAGATGGTAGTTGATGGTGTCCCACACCCCTGACTGGGAGATCTCCCAATTCTGGCAGGACTTGCAGCGGAAGTTGCAACTGGCGGTGGCGACGCAGAGCATCCTTGCGCCGGGCGTCATGTGAAAGACGGGCTCTTTCTCGATAGGATCCACCTCGACCGCGCAGGGGTGGCCGTAAACCAGGCTGTACAGCCTTCCTCCCACGTTCTTGCGATTGCGGCAGAAGCCAACGTTCCCCTCGCGGATCAGGCATTTGCGGAAACAGAGGCGGCAGCCGATAGTGCCATCATCGAGAGGTGTGAAGTAGCGGGCAGGGTGCAGCGCCGGGGCAGTGGCATCCGGCCCGGATTCGTCGTTTTGCCGACAGCCCCCCAGCCCCAGGCAAGAGGCCAGCCCGGCCGCCACAGACCCGGCCAGGAACTGCCGCCGCGTGACACGCCAAGGCACCACCTCTTCTCCCCCTTTTCCAACCGCTTGAACTCGCCAGACCCCGCGTGGATGTATTGTATCTAATCTGGCGCAATAACCAAAGCGGATAGTTGCGCGGCGATGATGTACCTTGGGGACAAATAGGAATTTGCTCCTTAGAATTCTGTAACAAGCCGTGGGAGCAATCTCCAGATTGCGACCAACACATCGCCGTCTGGAGGCGGCTCCCACCTGGGGATACCCGCTGCGCATGGCTACATCCATGAAGTCCTGGCAGGGACGACCGGCCGGTCGCCTTTCGCAAGGTGAGCCTGCAAATTCATGAGGGGATCAATGCAACGAATTTAGTCCAGCGGACTACGCACCGCCGACGCGCCGCGCTGCAGGACGTGGGTGTAGATCATGGTGGTGCGAACATCTTTGTGACCGAGGAGTTCTTGGACGGTGCGAATGTCATAACCGTCTTCAAGTAGATGGGTAGCAAAACTGTGGCGGAAGGTATGACAACTGCCGTGCTTGGCAACGCCCGCCTTGCGAATGGCTTGTTTGACCGCGCGTTGAATGTTGTCTTCGTGAAGGTGGTGACGGCGGATGACACCTGTGCGCGGCTCGGCAGAACGATGATCCGCCGGAAAGACGTACTGCCAGGCCCATTCTTTATTGGCGTTTGGGTATTTTCGTTCCAACGCATAGGGCAAGTAAACTGCTCCATAGCCTTCTTTCAAATCTTGCTCATGGATCTTCTTGGCATACGCTAACTGACGCTTGAGCGGTTCGACCAAAGACTGCGGCAGCACGGTGACGCGATCTTTTTCTCCTTTACCATCCCGCACCGTAATCTGCCGATAGGTGAAATCAATATCCTTGACTCGCAGGCGCAACGCCTCGATGGAGTTGACCTCGTCGCGTGTGAACACCACAGGGATATGTTTCGCTGCCCGCGCTCGCTCAATGCCCTCGATGTTGGGCAGTTGTATTTTGAGTACGTCGCGATACAGAAAGAGCAGAGCGGATAAAGCCACCTTCTGGGTTGAAGCGGAGACTCGCCTCTCCACCGCCAAGTGGGACAAATAAGCGCGGATTTCATCAACGCCCATGTCTTTGGGATGACGTTTGTTGTGAAAGAGGATGAACTGTTTGATATAGTAGAGATACGAGTCTTCTGTGCTGAGGCTCATGTGTTTGAGTCGCATTACCTGACGAACCTGATTGAGAAACGGCGAGGAGGCCATACTTGACTCCTTTCAAGGACTTGACAACTTGACATTGACACATTGAGGATGACTTCACATTGGGGTGCTGTGCCAGCACATGGTATCCACTCCAAGGGCCTAGTTCAACGGCGACTTTGTCGAGCATAAAAGGTACGACCAACCTGATGTTCTCATCGATCTCTGGCAATTGCTCCTTGAGGTGGGCAAAAGGTGTTTGGTAGCCCAGGGAGGAGTGTTCTCGTACGTTGTTGTAGTAGTAGAGATAGCCCAGGGCTTCGTCGAGCAAATCCCGCTCGCTGTGAATAGCAAGCGCTCTGGGG
>JACIWT010000032.1 GCA_014360825.1 Chloroflexota bacterium
ACCCTCATGCCTTCCGATACTGGCTGGACAGGTGCTTGGAGGGAGCAAAGATGGATTCGAGCGTTGTGGGGACAGTTGTCCGCCTCCCCACCCCCGAACGGCCAACGCCAGAAATAAAACCTCTTGATTTACCGGGACTGGATGAGGTTTGGAATTCCCGGAATGCAAGGTGGGAGTATGCAGATGTTGATGGACAATCGGTGGCTTACTGGGATGCGGAAAAACAAAGGATTGAAATCACCGCCACCACTTTGACGGAAAAACATTTAGGTCTATTTGCTCCGGTTTCTCCCCAGGAAGCGCAAAAGGTGTTTAATGAAAACTTTATTGACGAGAACAATTTCAAATTTGCCTTTCCTTTTGATGTTAAAAGTTTAGCTGGCGGGTTCGAGGTAACGCTGGGGGAAACAATTAAGGGAAGAAGCATGTTTCTCCTTAAACTCCCTAATGGCGCGATTTCCTTTGCCCCGGCGAAAGCCCGAGTTATCAATCTGGAAAATCCTTATGAAACTATTTTAACTCTGCACGCCGAGGACGTGGAGCCAAATATATTATACGGCCTCACTATGGGCAAGGGAGCTTTTCTTGCTGGTCACGATACTAGGGTGCCTGCCGGAACTCCAGTGATGAAAATGGTGGACAGTTCAGTTGAGATGACCTCTCGTTACCCTGGTTACAATTGTGGAATGGCAAGTTCTCACGATACAGATTTTAATTTCTTAGCAAGAAGTAAAGACGGGAGAATTCTTTACATAACAGGAAAATAGTACTTGATTTGCCTTTTTGGTTCTTATAGAATTTTAGTTAATGGCTGCCCAAATAGATTTCCGGAGTCAGAGATTTCAGCTTGTTATTTTGTTAGTTTTAATTTCTTTAACTGGTGGTTTACTGTGGTTCAACCTTAAGCTCTCCAGTCCCCCTGGATTAAAAGAAGAGCCGATATATTTCCAAACTTCAGGCAATTTCCAGATTAAATGCCCCTTTAAGCAGAGAAGTGATTGTTTAGGGATTAAGATTCGAGAAACTGCCGATAACGAAGACGAACTAGTTCATCTTGCTCGGGAAGGAACGGAGTTTGTTAGCTGTTTGGAAGGGGAAGCTACCTACGCTATGGCTGGGTTTAGAAAGGGCCCGGAAAGCATAACTTTCTATCCTTCGTTGGTAATAGAAAATCAGAATAGAAGAGTGAGGTACATTTTCTCTGGTGAGGCATTGCCGAATCTTAGGTGGGTAAAAGAAGGAGAAACTTTGGGCAACCTGGGGCCGCCAATTAAAGAGGAAGAAGAAAGATACAACTTAATCATTTGGGCAGAACAAGACAACCAGAGGCTAAAAATTTTTAAATAATCGCATGAGAAGAATCTTAATTGCTGTTCTACTTACTCTTATCGTTTTGATTATTGGCTTGTTCCAAGCAAAAGGAACTGCTTTGGCGGCACTTAGCTGCGCCCCTGATGGGTCTCCGTGCTGTCCTAAGGATTATGCATATGTAACGTGGGGGTCAGAGTCTTGTCCCCAACAACCACCCCCTAATGTTTGTTGCGGTTGCCCGAGTACCTGTAGCGACCAAGCTTGTTGGACTTATAAATATGATCCCATTTGTTGTGTGTATGTAAATGATGCTACAGGAAGACTTACTACTCTGACCACTTGGGAATATAGTTACTGTGGGGCGACGGATACTTGTAAGGGAACCCCTTATTTGTACGCCGGGCAGTGCGGTAGCAACGGTTGTACTGTTGGTGGGCTTTATAAGACTTGCTGTTACAGTAATGGGACGGTTGACGGGAACTGTCAAGGAGGACAATTTACCGGAACCTGTCCTTCTGGCTCGACGGCAGTGATTTGTGGAGTTTCCAGTTGTGCGGGGATTTCCGCGCCTTGTACTACTGCCGCCTGTGGAACAGCTGCTTGTCAGGCGTGGTTTGGTGCGCCAACGGCCACTCCGCCTCCGGGGGCGACGCCGACGCCGACGAGCCCGCCACCACCTCAACCAACGCCAACTTGTCGCCATACCAAACCCCCGGATTCGGTTTATTATAGTGCGGGACATTTAGTTGGTTATGTTTATTTAAATCCGGATGCGTTTTGGGCGTCGGTAGCGGGAAATCTCAATTGTGTTGGACGAAGGGCAGGTATACCCAGTAACTCACTGCGGGCTGATCCGTGAGCACAGCCAGTTCCGCGATGGTGGCCACCACAGCGCGGGTGAATTCGGTGGCGAAAGTAGTATCCAGGTACGCCAGCACATCGCGGGTGGTGTGGTAATGGGGGTTGAAGTCATTCAGGTCTTCGATGAGTAAAAGGGCAGGGTAGCCCTCATACCAAAAGGGAGCGTGGTCGCTGTTTGGAATTGCTCCGGCAGTGATTTTCTCGGGCGTGAGGGCAATGTCATAGCGTGATATGGCGCTGGCCACCGCATCGCCCAGAGTGCTCGATTCCAGAACCAAATCCCCGCAGTGGATATCGGCGGCACGGTCACCGTCGCTGTCCCAGGCCACCATATCCAGATTGATCACGCCCAGGATGTGGTCGCCACGCCCAGCGGCCTCGGAGGCATAGTGTCTGCTGCCCCAGAGTCCCTGCTCTTCACCGGCGAAGGCGATAAAGCGGATGGTGTGGGCGAAACGGTGAGCGCTCAGCACGCGGGCCGCTTCCAGCACGGCGGCAGTGCCACTGGCATTGTCATCGGCGCCGGGGGCGGGGGCTTGCGGGTCCGCGAAAACGGCATCGGATATAGAATCGTAATGGGCACAGATGACATAATAACCCTCGGTGCCCGGGCCAGCGCCTGGCAGAGTCGCCACCACGTTGTAAATGGTGAATTCTCCCAGGGTGAAGGGGTCGAGGGTAACGTCCAGCCCTAGGACCTCGAATCGATCTTGGATGTAGTCGGCTGCTTGGGTCAAGGCCACCGTGTTATAGGAGTAACGACTGCCGTCCTCATTGCAGTAGGGCCCTTCATCTGCGTCTTGGAGATGGCAGATGTGGGCGATGATCTCCTCCTCTGATACCTGGGCCACCATGCCCGCGATGGTGCTCGAATAGCCGTTAAACCCATTCGCACTGCTGGGGAGAAAAGGCAGGAGAACGAGCGAGGCCACAAGACACAGCGTGAATACTCGTTTCAAAAGGCCTCCTAAGTGGACGGGTCGTCTTCGCCGATTACAAGGGCTTGCTTGGGCGCATTATATTTTGCCTCTTTTCTGCTGTCAACTAAGCGGTTTATACCGTTTTGCACCCCTATTTTGACACTCCTGCACCCTAAAGTATAATCGCAACTACCACAAACTATAGGGAGGTAGAAACGTTGACGTCTAACCATGTTCCCCTGAAGCCGGGCCACCCTGGACAGCGCATTCGATCCCTCATACAGTGGGTGATGAGCATCGCGATGGTGCTGTCGGCGGTGGCCCTCTTTGTTGTTCCCCGTTCAGATGCAGAGAGGCCCCTCGCGATAGTGCGAACCACCGTAACCGCCTTCACCGAGGATTTCTCAACGGTGACCTATCGCCACTGGCCAGCCACGACCGCAGAGTGGGATCTGGCCAGCGGTGTCCTGCGCGTCCCGCGCCATCCCGGTGGAGAGGCAAAAGGTCACCCCGCCGTGGCCCTCGACAGCGCTGGCAACGCCTGGGTAGTGTGGGAGGACCTGCGCGATGGAGAGCGGCATCTGTATGCCCAACGCTACAGTCCCGCTGGAGCGCGGTTGTGGGCCACTGATGTGCGAGTGAGCCCCGCCACCGGCACCGCCTCTTACGCCGATGTGGTGGACCTGGGCGCTAATGGAGCCCTCGTGGTCTGGGAAAACGCTATGTCTGATATTTACGCTCAGCGCATCAACCCTGATGGAACGTTGGCCTGGGCATCACCTCTGGATGTCTCTCCCAGCGTCAATCCCCAGTCCCGGCCAGCTGTGGCTGCCAATGCCAGCGGAGAGGCCGTGATCGTCTGGCGCGAGAAGATCAGCGGCAAGTGGACGATCTACGCTCAGCGTCTGTCGCCGGATAAGACGCGGATCTGGGCAAACGCCGTGAAAGTAAGCCGCTACGAGACGCTGTTGGACCAGGTCGATCCCGACGTGGCCATGGACGGGAGCGGCAACGCGGTGGTGGCCTGGGTGGATGAACGGACGGCAAGCAGAATCGGGGTGTATGCACAGCGGCTTTCTCCCACTGGGACATATCTTTGGACACAGGACGCCGCTGTCGCTGTGCCGGAATCCGGCAGCCCGCGCGAAGTGCAGATTTGCGCGGAATCGGGTGGCGCGGCCTACATCGCCTGGTTGCAGGGGCCGCTGTCTGCCCGTCGAGTGTACGTACAGCGGGTTTCCGCGGGAGGTGCCAATCAGTGGGGCAGTCCGCTGGCCCTCAGCGTGGATGAGAACGGCAGTGCCTCTTCGCTGGGACTGGCGCTCGGGGGCGGCAACGTGCCGGTGGCCGTCTGGGTGCAGGGTTCCCTGGCACGCGCCCAACGGTTCGGTAGTGCGGGCAACGTCTTCTGGACCGCAGGCGGGGTGCAAATCCGCCAGGCCAATGCCGCAGACGTAGCCGTAGATAGCAGTGGGATCGCCTTCGTGGCGTTGGCTGGCGACGAGACCATCGGCTCGTCGGTGTACGCCCAGCGCATTGGCACCGGCGGGGCACTGCTGTGGCCCATCACTGGGCGGGTGTGCGCGGAATGGTACCCCGCGTACCAGGAACGGCAGGACTTAGCGAAAGCGCCAGGTGGCACCGTTGTGGTCACCTGGGTGGACACGCGTCGTGGCTTCTGGGATGTTTACGCCCAGAGATTCGATTCCAACGGGGCACGGCAGTGGCCGAGCGATGTCCTGATCACTACTCTGACCGGTTCCCCGGTCAGGCCTGCGATTGCGGTGGACAGTGGTGGGAATTCGATCATTGTTTGGGGCAATCTAGGCGGGGATGGCCAGGATCGGGTCTATGCGCGCCGTCTGCTGGCCGATGGCACCTTTGACCCCCTGTGGACAGGGGATGTGGAAATCCGCCAGGTCCCGGCGGCATTGAGGCTGAATACACTGGCTGTGGGAATAGACGGCGGGGGCAATGGCGTGATAGCCTGGATTGAGAAGGATCCCCTGAATCCCGATGTGAGTGCCCTGTACGCGCACCGCCTGGACATCAGCGGTACGCTCACGTGGGCGGGACCAGTTCCAGTGCCCGATGATGTGGCTAAGCCTGACTTCAACGTGGACGTGGCAGTGGCTCCGGATGGCCGTTCATTGGTGGTCTGGGAAGACCGTCGTGATGAACCATACCTGGCGGTAGAGCGGGACATCTTTTGCCAAGTGTTGACGGCGGAGGGCACACGGGTTTGGTCATCAGATCTACAAGTGAACACCAATGTCGAGGGTGCGGATGCGGCGGAGCCGAGTGTGGCGCTCCTGGATTCTAACCGCGCCGCCATTGCCTGGGAGAACTACCTGGCTGGACAACGGCATATCTACGCGCAGATGGTCAATATCTCGGGCAAGAGCCGGGTGTGGTCGAGCGATGTGGTGGTGAGCAGCGGCACCGATTTCGACCACAGTGTCCCGGATGTAACCACAGACGACGCGGGCAATATCCGCGTCGTGTGGTACGATTGGGCCTACGTCACCGGGCAAGGTTTCCGCTCCTATCCGAAGGGCCAGGCACTCAATGCCAGTGGCGGACTTTTGTGGCCCGGCGGACGGACGCTTTCGGTGGGAGGGACCCCCGCATCCTCCCTGCGGACAGCGCGGGATGTGGTACTTTGGACGGACAAGCGCAGTAGCACCGCAGACGTGTATGGTCAGCGCATCGCCAGTGGCGGGGCGACGGTCTGGGCGTCTGATAAGCGATTGGTGGACCCCGACCCAACCTATTTGCCATCGGCGGTAGCCGAATCGCTGACCGTGGACACCGTCCCAGCAAACATCTTGTACGCTCGCCTGACGCCTACTGTCACACTGAACGGGGGCGTTGTCACCTATTATTTGTCTAACAACGGTGGGACGACCTGGGAAACAGTAACACCCGGCACGGATCACTTTTTCGCCAGCACGGGCAGTGACCTGCGTTGGCGCATCGCGTTGGTCACCAATTCGACGCAAACCGCGTCGCCGGTCGTGGATCAGTTGCGGATCGAATACAGCACCGCCATGCCCACACTGACCCCTACTGTCACGCGCACCCGTACTGCCACCCCGACCCCGACCATAGGCCCCTCGCCCTCGCCGACCAGTACACCGGAGGAAAGTTTCGTGTATATGCCGGTGATGTTGAAGAAATCCGTGCGATAGGAGAGTCTGAACATGAAGGATTCCGCCCTGGTGGATGTGAGCGAATCGTTGCGGGCAGTGCTCTTCGTGGGCTTGACCGCCGAGCCGGCGCTGGTTACCGACTCTAGCGCCATCACTTTCGCTTCGCCCGCAGACCTGCCCGCCGGCCGCCCGTCGCGGCTCTCGCTGTATCTCTACCGCGTCACGGAACACGCCCTGTCGAGGGCGCGGCGCACCGATGTGGGCAGCCCATTGCACGAGGAGGGATCGCCCCTGGAACTGGTGCTCTACTACCTGCTGACGCCTTACGCCGCCACGCCAGAGGAAGAGATGCGTCTCCTGGCTCGCGTCCTGCAGACCCTCTACGACCATGCGGTGCTGAGTGGTGCGGATCTCAGAGGGGAACTGGCAGGCAGTAGCGCGTTGCAGGTGAGGATTCGCGCCCCCGAAATGGAAGAGTGGATTGCTCTGTGGTCTGCGCTGCGCACCCCCATGCGTTTGGCGATCTCCTGTGAGGTGCGCGTGGCCCGCATTGGGGGCGTGCCAGAGCATCGTAGATAGCGGGGCGATGGAAGTGAAGGAGATGCGGGCGAAGGGAGCAACCATGGCTCGCATTTCGCTTCCGCAGCCCTGGCGTTGACAAATCCTTGACCGGGGGTTATAATCGGCTTGTCGCCTATAGACAGGCGAATGCACTATCAACGCAATGATTGGCTGGAGGTGCCAGTGGACATCAAAGCATTTTTGAAGGCCCTTTCCGAGGCCAGTGGCGTCTCGGGCTATGAGGACCAGGTGCGCGAGATCGTGCGCCAGGAATTCGCCCGCTACGCCGACGAAGTGCGCACCGACGCTATGGGGAATGTGATCGCCCTGGTGCGCAGCACACCCGACGAAGGTGCTCCCCGGCGCAGCATCATGCTGGCCGGACACATGGACGAGATCGGCTTGATGGTAACCGTCGTGGACAAAGGCTTCCTGCGCTTCACCACCGTGGGCGGGTTCGATGTGCGCACCTTACTAGGACAGCAGGTGGTGGTGCACGGCAGCCGCGATTTGCCCGGCATCATCGGTGCTCGCCCACCTCATGTGCTACCCGAAGAGGAGCGCGACAAGGTCGTGCCGCTGGATGATTTGCTGATTGACGTGGGCTTGAGCGAGGGCGAGGTCTCCTCTCTGGTGAAGGCTGGGGATTTCGTGACCATCCAGCGCCCGGTGGTGGAACTGCAGCGCGACTACCTGGCCGGCAAGGGCTTCGACGACCGGGCGGCAGTAGCCGCTATCGCCGACTGTCTGGCTCGCCTGGTGACGATGCACCGCCGCTGGGATGTGTATGCTGTGGCCACAGTGCAGGAGGAGGTCGGACTCAAGGGGGCTGTAACCAGCGCCTACGGTCTGGCCCCAGATGTGGGCGTGGCAATTGACGTGGGCTTCGGGCGGCAGGCCGGGCTTTCGGAGGCGGAGAGCATCGAGATGGGCAAGGGCCCGGCGATCGCCTTCGGGCCCAATATCCATCCCAAGATGTACGAGAAGTTGGTGGAGGTGGCCAAGGCCAATGAATTGCCCTATCAGATCGAAGCGGCTCCTGGGCCCACAGGCACAGATGCGCGGGCCATCCAAGTGGCGCGGGAGGGCATCCCCACGGCGCTCCTCTCCATCCCCCTGCGCAATATGCACACTGCAGTGGAGACCCTCTCCGTCAAGGATGTGGAGCGCACCGGTCGCCTGTTGGCCGCCTTCATCGTCGCCCTCAATGAGGATTTCGCTCAAGTATTGGGTCTTCCCACTCGCCAGTAGAGGAGGTCGAATTGCTTAAGGAATTATCAGAAGCCTATGGGGTCTCGGGCCACGAGGAGCCAGTGCGCGAGATCATCGCCGCTGCCATCGCCGAACACGTGGATGAGCAGCGAGTGGATGCGCTGGGCAACCTGATTGCCCTCAAGAAGGCACGCGGGCGCGGCAAAAAGGCGCTCAAGGTGATGGTGGCCGCCCATATGGACGAGGTTGGCTTGATGGTCGTCAACATCGAGAAGGACGGCACGCTGCGCTTCTTGCCGGTGGGCGGCGTGGACCCGCGGGTCCTATTGGCCAAGGCAGTGCTGATCGGCGATGGCAAAGTGCCCGGGGTCATCGGCTTCAAACCCATTCACAAACTGCGCCCCCCGGAACGCACCCAGGTGCCCAAGCCCGAGGAACTGAACATAGACATCGGCGTTTCCAGCAAAGAGGAGGCGGAGCGCCTGGTGAAGGTGGGCGACTACGTCATGTTCCACACCCAGTTCGCCGAGGTGCCGGGGAGCAGCCAGCGCACTGTGATCGGCAAAGCCTTCGACGATCGCGCCGGCTGCGCCGTCCTGATCGAGTTGCTCCAGGAGAAGTACCCCTTCGACCTGTACGCCGTGTTCACAGTGCAGGAGGAGGTGGGCTTGCGCGGGGCGCGGGTGGCAGCCTACGCCATCGAGCCCGACGTGGCCTTCGTGCTGGAGGGCACCGTCTGCGATGATATGCCCAAGAAGCGCGATGTCAGCCCGACCACCCGGTTGGGCGGTGGCCCCGCCCTTACCATCATGGACCGCTCCGTCATCACCGACCGGCGACTGGTTCGCTTGCTCATCGAGACCGCCGAGGAACTAGGCATCCCCTACCAGTTCAAGCAGCCCGTGGTCGGCGGGACGGACGCGGGGGCCATTCATCTCACCAAGGAGGGCGTGCCCTCGGCGGTGGCGGCTGTGCCAGCGCGGTACATCCATTCGCCTGTTTGCATGACCAGCCTGGACGACTTCGACCACACGGTGCAACTGATGAAGGCGGCGCTGGTGAAGTTGCCGGGGGTGGAGTTGAGGCGGGAGTGAGGGTGTTGGCTGCTGAGGTGTGAAGCCAATGAGAATCACATACGACACGGAAGTGGATGCGCTATACATCCGTTTCATTGAAACCACCGTGACAACCGAGCATGTGGCCGAAGGAATTGCAGTGGACTATGCTGCGGACGGGCGGATTGCTGGCATAGAAATCCTGGATGCCCGCAAGCGGTTCGGCGATCTGGAAGTATTCCGACGAGTGGTGTTGGAGGATATAGCGCTGGTCAAGCCATCCCCTGCCCTTTAGTTGCAGAGAGGGATGCGCAATATCACTCCCCTCTTCTTTCGCGCCTGGGCGAGCACCAGCGCTTCGCGGTGCAGTGTTTGGCCTTTTGGGGAATGGGTAGTGTAGGTTGGCAATGGACGGGGCAAACCATAAGGTTGATGGAGGGTAGGACGAGCATGGAAATCCGCCACTATAAATTCGGTCGGATCACCTTAGATCCGAATAAGTGCTTCGGGAAACCTTGCATCCGGGGGCTGAGGATGCCGGTCGCTTCTATTCTCAGTTATCTGAGTTCAGGAATGACAGTGGACGAGATCTTGAAAGAGTGGCCTGAATTGGAGCGAGAGGACATCTACCAGGCCCTAGGCTACGCCGCCTGGGTCATGGAAGAAAGGGTTTTGCCCTTAGAAGAAGCGGTCGCCGAATGAAGTTCTTGCTGAACATGAATGTGCCCAGGGAACTGGGCAGGCGATTGGCAGCCAGAGGCCATGAATGTCGTCACGTGGGCGATATCGGAATGGCTCAAGCGAGTGACGTGGCAATTATTGAAGAGGCCAAAGCAAATAAAGAGGTCATTGTGACGCACGATCTCGACTATGGCCACCTGTTGGCCTTTTCTGGTGAACCGGCACCTTCGGTCATCATTTTCCGCCTTCGCAATACCCACCCGGATAACCTGTTCGCCCGAATGATGAGCACATGGCCTGAGATCGAGAGGCCGTTGCTTGAGGGAGCGATCGTGGCGCTGGAAGACGCTGCCCTGCGTATTCGAAGACTGCCTATTGCGCAAGAGGGGTAACACGGATCGCGTGCAGTTGTAACAGGGATTGCGCGGCACCACCCCATCTTTGTTCGCGCCTGGGCGAGCACCGGTGGATTGTAGTGCAGGTGATGGATCTGCGGGAGGAATAGTTGTAGTAGTACGACGGAAGGAGGGTGAACCATGGCTCCGAGACGCAAAGGCAAGAGCGAGAGGGCGGTAGGCGATTACCGCCACGACGAAGCGCGACGTCCGAACAACCCGCCCGCTGGCATCGCCCCCACCTATGAGGTTCGCGAGCGCCGAACCACCTCCTACCAGTATGACCCGCACCTGGACCCGCAACTGCAGTGGGCGGGCAAGGCCGAACACACCAGTTTCGAGGTGGACGTGGTCTCGCTGCACATCCACGAGCGCATCGCCACGCGGGCCATCCTGGACGCCGTGCGCCGACCGCAGCCGCTGCAACTCAGCCTCTTTGGCGAAACGCCCCTGCCCGCCGACCAACAGATTGAATTCTACCAGCACGAGGTCGGCTGGGTCAACCGCCTGATCCTGGGCGATTCGCTCCTGGTGATGAACTCCCTTTTGGTCAAGGAGGGGATGGCGGGCAAGGTGCAGATGATCTACGTGGACCCGCCCTACGGCATCAAGTACTCCAGCAACTTCCAGCCCCGCATTGACCGCCGCGATGTGAAGGACAAGGACGAAGACCTCACCCACGAGCCGGAGCAGATCAAAGCCTACCGCGATACCTGGAAACTGGGCATCCACTCCTATCTCACCTACCTGCGCGACCGGTTGCTCCTGGCCCGCGAACTCCTCACCGAGAGCGGCTCCATCTTCGTGCAGATCAACGACGAGAACCTGCACCTGGTGCGCAGCCTGCTGGATGAGGTGTTCGGGCGGGAGAATTTTGTGGCGGTGGTGGCGTTCAGGAAGACAGGAGCGAAAACCGCGAGGGGCTTAGACATGATTTGCGATTACCTCCTGTGGTACAGCCGAGATAAGACGCAAATGAAGTACCGCCAGCTGTTCCTGCCTTCATCCCCGATCGAAGGCAAAGGGGAACAGTATACCCATGTGGAAATGCCAGATGGTAGCAGGCACAGATTGACTGGTAGTGAGACGGTTTCGTTAGACGATTCTAGGGTCTTTCAGGCAGTAGCAATGACGTCACAGGGCTGGACCGAGAGTGGATCATTCAGTTTTCGTTTCAATGGACGGGATTTCATACCTCCGCCAAACAGGCACTGGTCAACTTCTTCAGAGGGCTTAAATCGTTTGGCACATGGAGATAGAATCGTTGTCGCAGGAGATACGGTCCGATATGTCCGCTATTTGAATGATTATCCAGTTACGCCTCTTACCAATATTTGGGATGACACAATGGGCGAGCGCGACATGCTCTACGCTGTCCAGACCAACACCAAAGTCATCGAGCGCTGCATCCTGATGACCACCGACCCGGGCGATTTGGTCTTTGACCCAACGTGTGTGCGGGCGGGGACGCGGGTGTGGGTGGTGGGTGGCCCCCCTCAGTCCCCCCGCACGCGGGGGGAAGAAGACCCCCTCCCCGTGTACGGGGAGGGCCGGGGTGGGGCCGCCCTCGTCCCCATCGAAACCATCCAGGTCGGCGATTGGGTGCTGGCTCACGATGGAACACCCCATCGCGTCCTGCGCGTCATTCGCCGCAAGTTCAAGGGACAGATGGTTGGCATCCGCCACTCCCTCTCTGATACCACGCTTTGGCTTACTGCCGACCATGAAGTACTAGCTAAGCTCCGCCCGCGCACACTGGGTGGACAGAGCGACTGGTCTGCGATTCCCAAAGCATTACGAGGTCGAAGCAAAGAGCTGCGACGGGAAATGACACCGCCTGAAAGAAAACTCTGGGCACGGTTGCGCAACCGTCAAATCGGTTTTACTTTCCGTCGCCAACACCCCATCGGTCCATATATCGCCGATTTTTACAGCCGTGAGGCTCGCCTCGTCGTCGAGGTGGATGGTGCTGAGTTTCATGGCACCGAAGCTGCCATCGCTCACGACGCCGTCCGCGATGCCTACCTCAAATCGCTCGGCTTACATGTACTACACATTCCCGCCCGTGAAGTGGAGCGAGATTCGGATCAGGTCTGCGAGGCCATTCACCTGACCTGTGAGAACCAGATGAACTGGGAAGATGCTCAATGGATCGAGACGGGGAACCTCGTTGTCGGCGATGTCGTGTTCTTTGGACCAGAGCGGTTGGGGGCGCGGATTATCGAGATTCGCTCAGAGCTAACTGAAGAAGAGGTCTACGACATCGAAGTGGAGGGCGCGCACTCGTTCATCACCGAAGTGTGTGTGGTTCACAATTGCGGTTCTGGCACCACTGCCTACTGCGCCGAGAAGTGGGGGCGGCGCTGGATCACCTGCGACACCAGCCGCGTCGCGCTGGCCATCGCCCGCCAGCGGCTGATGACGTCCAGGTTCGATTACTACGAACTCCGCGACCCAGAGCGCGGCCCCGCCGGCGGATTTTTCTACGAAACCGTCCCCCATATCACCCTGGAGAGCATCGCCAAGAACCCTGAGATTGACGCCATCGCCGCCAAGTACCAGCCCGAGATTGACCAAGCCTTGGCGGATTTGAACCGGGCACTTGTAGGGGCGAGGCATGCCTCGCCCTGGAAAGAATGGGAAGTCCCCCGCGAAGTGCCCCATCCTGTCTGGCCTAAGGAGGCGCAGGAGGCGTACTCCAAGCTCTTTGAACTCAAGCGTTCAGGGAAGCTGGGCGCCGAAACGGAGGCCACGCCGCTGCTGGAGACGGTCTATCGCCTGACGGGACACCGCTGGGAGGGCTTGGACGAGGTGCCCGACCCGATGCCCCCGGACGACTGGCCTGAGGAAGCCAAGGAAGCCCTGCGCCGCTTCTGGGAAGCGAAGCGCGCCAAGCGCCAGGAGATTGACGAGAGCATCCAGCGCAACGCTCCGCAGGAAACCCTCTACGACCGCCCGCAGGTCAAACGGGGCGTGGTGCGGGTTTCGGGACCTTTTACGGTGGAGGCCATCCCCGTGCCAGCCATCGAGGACCCGACCCAGGCGCCCATCCTGCCGTTTGAGGAGGAGGAAACCCGCGCTCGGATCAGTGATCGCGGCGGCGACTATCTGACCACAATGGTGAACCTCCTACAGCAACAAGGCGGTGTGCTCTTCCCCGGTGGCAAGAAGATGGAACTCCAGAACTTGCGTCTGCAGAACTTGGGCCAACTCCATGCCGAAGCGGAGATAGAGCGCAACGGCAAAACCCTGCGGGTGGCTATCAGTTTTGGGCCCCAGTACGGTCCGGTGACGGCTTTTCAAGTGCAAGAGGCCATCCCCACGGCGCGAATGAACGCTTACCACGTGCTGATCTTCGCCGGCTTCAGTTTCGATCCTGAAGCCCAAGCGCTCATCCAGAAAGCGCCGGTGAAGGGATTGGAGGTGCATTTCGCTAACATCGCGCCAGATGTTTTAGTGGGCGACCTTTTGAAAACCACCCGCGCCAGCCAGATTTTCACCGTCTTCGGTCAGCCCGACGTGCGTATTTCCCCTGCCCCGTCCACGGGGAGGGCGGTGGAGGGAGCCACCTACGTCGTAGAACTGGCCGGCGTGGACATCTACGACCCGGTGACGGGCGAAACAGAACACGCGCGTGGGTCCGACGTGGCGGCATGGTTCCTCGATACTGACTATGATGGCATGACTTTTCACATCTGTCAGGCCTTCTTCCCCGGCGATGCCGACGCCTGGAACAAACTCCAACGGGCTCTCAGAGCCCAGATCGACCCCGAGGCCTTCGAGCAGATGCGCGGCACAGTCTCGTTCCCCTTCCAGGAAGGTGAGCACAAGCGCATCGCGGTGAAGGTGATCGACTTTCGGGGGAATGAGGTGATGCGGGTGATGAGATTGGGGGGTGAGGGGTATGAGTGAAGAAAGGGCCTTGCTGGTAGATAATCCCATTGTCAACTCCCCTTTCGAGGAGCCGGTCCGCTACTGGGATTACAAAGAGGGGCAGCCGGTGCTGGCCGAAGGTCGCCGCCCGGCTGGCTACTATCTCAGACCCCGCACCCGTGGCCCGCAGGTCTCCATGTTCGAGGAGGAGTTTATCCCCCTGGAGACAGTCAACGCCATCCGAGAGCGGGTGAAAGCCTGGCGCGAGAGGGGCTATCCCGGTGTCACAGCCCTCACCAGGCAACTGCTCACTCATTGGAACAACCCCGAACGCGAACGCAAACTCTTTTTCTGCCAACGGGAGTCTGCCGAGACTCTCATCTGGCTGGTGGAAGCGTCGCCAGCCGAGAAGCAGGGCATCGTGATTCCCAGAGACGAGCCGAACGACCCCGAAAGCCAAGCCAAAGGCTACAAAGCCCTGACTCGCTATGCCTGCAAAATGGCCACTGCAAGCGGAAAGACCGTCGTCATGGGCATGGTCATTGCCTGGCAGGTGCTCAACAAACTCGCCAACCCTCAGGACCGCCGTTTCTCCGATGCCGTCCTGCTCGTCTGCCCGAACCTGACTATCCGGGAGCGCTTGCAGGTGCTCCTGCCTTGGCATCCGAAGAACTACTACGTCCGTTTTGACCTATTACCCCGAGGAATGTTGGAACGCCTCCAGCAGGGCAAATATCTCATCACGAACTGGCATCTGTTCCAACCCCAGGACGATTCACGCTCTCGTGGTGTTGTGCAGCGTGGACCTGAGAGCGACACGGCTTTCTGCCGCCGGGTGCTCAAGGAACTGGGTAACAAACAGAACCTTCTCGTCATCAATGATGAGGCGCACCATGCTTATCGCCCTGCGCAACCCCTTTCACCAGAAGAAGTCAAACAGCTGTCTCGTGAAGAGCGCGAACAGTTAGAGGAAGAGTTTCGTGCCGCCACGGTCTGGGTGAGTGGGTTGGACAAGATCAACGCTGTGCGGGGCATCCACTTCTGCGCCGACTTTTCCGCCACACCCTTCTATATCAAAGGCAGCGGCTACGATGAGGGCGCGCCTTTCCCCTGGATCGTCTCTGACTTTGGATTGGTGGACGCCATCGAGTGCGGCATCGTGAAAATCCCCCGCGTGCCAGTGGATGACAACACGGGCGCCCTCATTCCCAAATACTTCCGCTTGTGGGAGCACATCAACCAGCGGTTGCCTGCTTCTGAGCGGCAGACCACCCGCCGCCGCGCCAAGCCCGAGTCGGTACTCCGCGAGGCAGAGGGCGCGTTGGCAACACTTGCCTCAGAATGGAAGAAAACCTTCGAAGCCTTTCAGGAGAGGGGTTCCCCAGTGCCACCTGCACTGATCGCTGTCTGTGACAATACCGACCTTTCAAAACTGGTCTTCGAACACATCGCCGGAGGAAACATCCTTCCCGAATTGGAAAACCCCTCCCCGACGTTGGGAAAGGCTGGGGCGAAGGAAGTGACCTTGCGTATTGACACCAAACTGCTCAAGGAGGCGGAGAGCGCGGTAGAGGGAGAGACCAAACAACAGGTTGCCGAGAGATTGCGCAAAACCGTGGATACCGTGGGCAAAATCGAATGGGAGGGCGAAGGCGACCCGCCTGGCAAAGACATCCGCTGCGTGGTATCCGTTGGGATGCTCACGGAGGGCTGGGATGCGCAGAACGTGACGCAGATCCTGGGCCTGCGTGCCTTCACCTCGCAACTGCTGTGCGAGCAGGTGGTAGGGCGGGGGTTGCGAAGGCTGAACTACGATGAATTCACCGAACCCGAGTACGTGGACGTTTACGGTGTGCCTTTTGAGGTCATCCCGGTGAAGAAGAAGCCCGTTAGCCGCAGGGAAACTCCTAAAGTACCCACCCTGGTGCGCGCATTGCCCGAGCGCAAGCATTTGGAAATCACTTTCCCCCGCGTGGATGGCTACGTGTTTGATGTGCGCCAGCGCATTCGGGTGAATTTAGAGGATATACCTTACCTGAGAATTGACCCGACGACCGAACCGACTCTCGTGGTCACCAAGCCTGCTTCCGGGTATCGCATTGGGCGACCAGACCGTCTCGGTCCGGGACCCGAGGTGCTTCAGGACCGCAACCCGTTCCACCGCGAAAAGCGGCTTCAGGCGAGCGTCTACGAGATCGCTGCTGAACTCACCCAGCGGCTCAAAGACCGTCGGGAAGACTGGAACGCGCGGCATATCCTGTTCCCCCAGGTCCTCAACATCGTGTGGGAGTATCTCGAAAAGCGCGTCTTCTTCACTGAGGATACCCCGCTGGAGGAGATCGCATTGCTCAAGTACAAGCAATGGATTATCGATCGGCTTAGCCAGGCAATTGAGCCTGACACCGAGGCAGGCGAGCCGCCGATTCTGCCAGTGATCGAGCGTTTTCGTCCCATTGGTTCCACGTCGGAGGTGTTTTTCCGTACCGTACGGTCCACCGTGGGCACGACGAAAAGCCATATCAGCCACGTCGTGTTGGATGCTCCCAAATGGGAGCACAGTGTGGCCTTTCAATTGGAGCAGATGCCCGAGGTCATCGCCTACGCACGCAATGACCACATGGATTTCGAGATCCCGTACGAATGGGAGGGGAACGAACACCCGTACCGTCCCGACTATCTCATCCGTTTTCGTCGGTCTGATAATAGTGAACTCAAGATCATTTTGGAAGTGAAGGGCTTCGAGACGGAACAGGACCGGCAGAAAGAAGTCGGAGCGAAGCGGTGGGTGCGAGCGATTAACCACCACGGGGAGTTTGGAAAATGGGCATTTGTGGTGTGCAAAGACCCAGCACGCTTGAAGGAAACTTTGAGGAGTGTTGGCTCTATTTGAAGGAAGAATCACTCCAGCCCAGAGCCGCTCTCTGCGAATAAACCACATTTCCACACAGGAGGACACATCCGTGAAAGACCTCATCAAACTGTTTGTTGAAACCTACGGCCCCTCGGGCAACGAGGACCGCATCCGCCAGACCATCCGCCAGCAGGTGAAGGACCACGCCGACGAGGTGCGCGTGGACGCCATGGGCAACCTCATCGTGCGCCGCGCCGGCAAGAGCGATGGCCTCAAGGTGATGTTGGCCGCGCACATGGACGAGATCGGCATCATCGTCACCCACGTGGACGAGAAGGGCTTCCTGCGCTTCGCCCCGGTGGGCGGGGTGTGGAGCCTGGGTCTCCTGGGCCGCCGCGTCCAGTTCGCCGACGGCACCGTGGGCATCTTCGGCCTGGAGAAGTGGACCGAGCGCGAGAAGGTCCCGCCGATGGACAAGATGTTCCTGGACGTGGGCGCGGCCTCGAAGGACGAGGTCAAAGTGCGCGTCGGCGACGTGGCCTGTTTCCTGGAGCCGCTTACCGTCGCCGGCGACCGGCTCATCGCCAAGGCCTTCGACGACCGCATCGGCTGCGCCGTCATCGCCCAGACCCTGATGAGCCTCGAATCCTCGCCCCACGACCTGTACTTCGTCTTCACCGTGCAGGAGGAAGTGGGCTTGCGCGGGGCCACCACGTCTGCATTCGGCGTCGCGCCGGACATGGGCATCGCCGTGGACGTAACCCTCACCGGCGATACCCCCGAAGCCCATCCCATGGCTGTCTCGCTGGGCAAGGGGCCGGCCATCAAGGTCGCCGACCGCAGTATGTTAGCCCACCCGGGCGTGAAGCGGGTGCTGGCAGAGGCGGCGGAGCGGGCTGGGGTCCCCTACCAGTACGAGGTGCTGGAGTTCGGTGGCACCGATGCGGCCGCCATTCAACTTTCCCGCCAGGGCGTGCCCACCGGCTGTCTCTCCATCCCCTCCCGCTATGTCCACTCGCCCTCGGAGATGGTGGACTACAACGACGTGCAGAACGCCGTCAAACTCTTGGTCAGCCTGTTGAGCGCGCCCATTGACCTGGGCTGACCTTGACGTGGAGCAAAACACCCCTCCTCGCCGAGGGGTGTTTTCATTGGCTGCCGGCTCACTAGAACGCGATGACCAGCGTCTTCACCCGGGTGTAGGGTAGGGGTACGGTGACGGTGTGGGTGGGGGCCAGGGCCTCCGCCGGGGAGTGGACTTGCGCGACGGGGAGGTACAGCGTGTAGGGAGCGCTGGGTGGGGGAATGTCGTTTAGATGCGCGAAGACCCGCACGTTGAGTGGGGCGCGGCCTGTGTGGTGGGGCAAGAGGACGGCCGCGCTGCTCTGGCTGAAGAGCACGGTTGCATCGGGCGATGACGGGTCAACGTCACTGAGTCTGCCCTGACTGTCGGTGAGCACCAGGCCCAAGCCCTGCTCGGCCAGCGTGGTATCAGGGCCTACGTAGAAGTAGTTCTCGGCGCGGATAGGGCCGGTTCCCAGGTCGAGCGTGGCGGTAAGCTTGTATGCTCCCATAGGCCAGGCGGTCGTATCTATGCCCGCGTAGGCGCAAGTATCGTCCGTCGGCTTGCTCAATGTCACGCTACCCTCCCACACGGATCGTCCTGCGATGTCATAGACGCTGAGTTGAACCGTCCGGCTCAGGATGAGCGTTTCCCGGGCTGCCCATCCCTCGCCGCTGCGGGTGAAGGCGAAGGTGTAGAGCCGAGTTGGGTTCATCGGTACGCAAATGCTGCGCCCGTGCCGTCCGATGGTTACCTGCACCGGATAGACGGCCAAGAACGTTCCCTCCGACCCGGCGGTGGAGACAATGGGTTGGCTCTGCACCCACGCTGCGGCTGGTAGCCCGTCCACCGGGTAAGGTGAAAGCGAGGCGATTTTCTCGTAGAATATAGAATCGGGGATGAGGGCACTGTGGGTGGCGGCGTACTCGTATAATGCCTGGTTGAGGTCGGCCAGGAAGGTGTAGTCGGCCCAGGAACCAGCCAGGGCATCTGCCTCCCCGCTGAGGAGCATCCAGAAGACCGCCGGCACGGTGCGATAGAAGAGATCGGGGACGGCTTTGTAATAGGCGTAGGGCGTGCCGCCCAGGACATCAGCGCCCATCTGGCTCCAGACGTCGTACATAAGCAGGTTGTGTTGCGGCGTGCGGCCCAGGATGTCGCGGATACGCTCGTCCCAGAGGTATTCGCCCACCAGTTCCGCCCCAGCCTCCGTCATGCCTTCCTCGTTCCAGGAGGCGCTCAGGCTGATGCCGTCGTGGAAAGCGTGCAACATCTCGTGGGTCACCACGGCATCCCAGCGCGGGTCGTTGTTGGGCAGAGCCCACGTCGTGCCGGTGTAAGGCAGGGTGATTCGGGGATAACTGCTGATGATGATGCGGCCGTTGGAATACCAGAACCAGCCGGGAGTGCTGTCATCGAAGTGTACGACCACGTGGCGACTCCGCACCGGCGGGCCGTAGAGTCGGACGGCGACTGGATAGACGGTGAGGAGCAGGTCGAGGATGTACTGCGCGTAGGCTGGGTCCACGCTCTCATCCACGCTGAAAGTGAGCGTCCCTCCGCCAGGACTGACGGTGACCGGAACCTCCGCCATCTGCAGCCGTTGGGGGATTGGCTCTCTTTCCTCTGTGAAACCTGCCACCACTCCGCCGCAAAGGAACTGATCCGCCGAATCCGCCGTGACGGGAATGGCGTGCCCTGCCAACAATGAGAGGAAAATCAGAGCGCAGAGAAACCGTTTCATCGCTCTGTAGCATACACTAGGATGCGCAGGCCGTCAATTGATATATGCGCTTGCAGAGAGCCATCCCGTAGGTTCTCTAAAACTAACCCAGGGAAGGTTTGACAAACTGCTATTATCGCCAAATGGCGGCTTGTGGTATAATCT
>JACIWT010000033.1 GCA_014360825.1 Chloroflexota bacterium
GCGTCCATATCGCTCCGGTTCTAAAGTGTTCAGATCCACTCCGGCCAATTCTAATACTTTCTGTACGTATTGAGAATATCCATACCCCAGAAACTGTATAGTATGTCCTGGACACCGTGCATTTGACAATAGCCTTTTCTTGCAATATAATTTCAAACAAATAATGGGGCTGTAGCTCAGTTGGGAGAGCGCGTCAATCGCACTGATGAGGTCAGGGGTTCGAATCCCCTCAGCTCCACCAATATGGGATCAGGCAGTGATCAGGAGTAGTAGACCAACCCCGCAGAGAGCCGGCAAAGTTACGGTGAAAGCCAGGCTAGGCACCCCCGGGGTGTGCCAGAAGGTTGAACTCGCCTGGGAGCCGCGACGGTGAAACAAGGTCGTTCGGTAATTCGTTAGCCGTCGCCGGATGTGCCCGTTAGCGCGCTCATGAGTGGATAGGGAGACCCACGTGGGGCTGTAGCTCAGTTGGGAGAGCGTCTCAATGGCATTGAGAAGGCCAGGGGTTCGACTCCCCTCAGCTCCACCTCTATTTTGCATTCCGAAATAATAGCCTATATGCCCTATCAAACAGGGTGGTACCACGGAGAGAGCCCTTCGTCCCTGACTGACGAGGGGCTTTCGCATTCTTTGGGTCAGCCACAGGAGAAATCGGATGAAGCCAGAGAAATACAACCCACAGATTATTGAACCTAAATGGCAGAGGCGATGGGAAGCGGATGGGCTATACAAAGCCATACGCGGCGGGGATAAACCGAAGTTCTATTTTCTGACCATGCTGCCTTATACCTCCGGTGATCTGCACATCGGCCACTGGTATGCCATGGCCCCGTCGGATGCCAAGGCCCGTTACACTCGCATGAAAGGGTACAATGTCCTATTTCCCATCGGGTTCGATGCCTTCGGCCTGCCTGCCGAGAACGCTGCCATCAAACACGGCATCCATCCCAAAAAATGGACCTACGACAACATTGAACGGATGCGCCGACAACTCAAATCTATGGGCGCTATGTTCGATTGGGACCGCGAGGCCATCACCTGCGATCCGGAATATTACAAATGGACGCAATGGTTCTTCTTAAAGTTCTACGAGCACGGCTTGGCTTATCGAACCAAGGCTCCGGTGGATTGGTGCCCCAAATGTAACACTACATTGGCCCGCGAGCAAGTGTGGGGCGAAGATCGCCATTGTGAGCGTTGTGGCACACCAGTGATCCGCAAGGATCTGGAGCAATGGTTTTTCCGTATCACCGACTATGCGGAAGAGTTGCTGGACTTCAGCAAGATCGATTGGCCTGAGCGCGTGCGGGTAATGCAGACTAACTGGATTGGCCGTAGCGAAGGGGCGAACGTTACCTTCCATTCCGAGGAAGGCGATGAGATTGTAGTTTTCACCACGCGTCCCGATACCCTATGGGGTGCGACTTTCATGGTTCTCGCACCGGAACATCCACTGGTAGAAAAATTGACAGCAGCGGAACAGCGTAATCTGGTCCAGGAATACACGTATCAGGCTAGCCGTCAGAGCGAAATCGAGCGCCTCTCGGTAGAGAAAGAGAAAACGGGCGTATTCACCGGGGCATATGCCATCAACCCGGTTAACAACGAGCGTATCCCAATTTGGGTTGCAGACTATGTGCTGATGACCTATGGCACGGGTGCGATCATGGGTGTCCCCGCCCATGACGAACGCGATTTCGAGTTCGCTATAACGTTTGGCCTGCCCATCATCCCAGTCATTGCCCGATCAGACGGCGTGGCTAAGAGCTTCGTCTTCCCTGGATCGATGCGGCCGGGTTTGGCTGAAGCGCTGTCCAAGGTCGGTATCGAGTTCACAGCCGGCCCATATCGTGATTTGGGCGAGGCCCTGTACGTTACCTTGCACGGTGCCGAGCAGATTGATCGCTACATCGAACTGGTGCGTGCATATCTCTTGCCCGGTAGATGGAACACAGTGGTGGGTACGCGCTGGGTTTTCGTATTCGAGGACGGTATTCGAGAACTCAACTCGGTAGAAGCCGACCGTGAGATTCTGGCCCGCTGCAAGCATTTAGAGCCTGCAGTGCGGGATAAACGCACGGTCATGGAGATGCTATGGGAACTGGAGTTTTATCGGGACATATTGTTCCATACCGAATATGGCACGATGGTCAATTCCGGTCCCCTAAGTGGAACACCGGGCGACGTCGCCGTCAAGCGCACCACACAATGGCTGGAAGAGCGTGGACTGGGCCGATATGCTGTAAATTATCGCCTCCACGATTGGCTGATATCCCGCCAGCGTTATTGGGGTGCGCCAATCCCTATAGTATATTGCGATCGCTGTGGCATCGTCCCGGTGCCAGAAGAGGACCTGCCAGTTCTTTTGCCCGACGACGCCGAATTTTTGCCCACCGGCGAGTCGCCGCTGAAATATCACCCCGGTTTCTTGAACACAACTTGCCCGGCCTGCGGTGGCCCAGCGAAGCGTGAGACAGATACCATGGACACATTCATGTGCTCATCGTGGTATCACATGCGCTACCTGAGCCCGAAATACGACAAAGGTCCCTTCGACCCAGCGGAGGCCGAATATTGGCTGCCAGTAGACCAGTACACTGGGGGCATTGAGCACGCGACTATGCACTTGTTGTACACCCGCTTTTTCACCAAAGCCTGCCGCGACATTGGCATATTGAATTTGGACGAGCCCATGCTGCGTTTGTACAACCAGGGGATCATCTTAGGAGAAGACAACGAGAAGATGAGCAAGTCACGTGGCAATGTGGTAAACCCCGATGATTATGTGCAAACAATGGGTGCAGATACGGTACGCGCCTATCTAATGTTCATTGGCCCCTGGGAGGAAGGGGGCCCCTGGAGCAGCCGCGGCATCGAGGGCATACACCGCTTCCTGAACCGCGTATGGAGCGTGGTCCTACATCCCGCGAAGCAAACCGATGCCAAACCAGCGGAAGAGGACGTTGTTGCCCTGCGACGCATCACGCATCAAACCATCCGCCGGGTCACCACTGATATGGAGCGCTTCCAGTTTAACACCATGCTGGCCGCCCTGATGGAATACAACAATTACCTGATGAAAGTCAAGAACACCCCTGTAGTTGGCACCGAGGCATGGAAAGAAGCGATCCGTGCGCTGGTACTAATGTTGGCCCCCGTTGCACCTCATATCGCCGAGGAGATGTGGGAACGCATTGGCGGTCCGTATAGCGTGCATCAACAATCATGGCCGCAGTGGGATGAGGCGTTAGCGGCAGAGAAATCCGTGACCTTGGTGGTGCAGATCAACGGCAAGGTACGTGACAAGCTAGAGGTACCTGCCGGGTTGGACGAAAAACAAGCCCGCGCGATAGCCATGGCCAGCCCGAAGGTAAACAAATACATCGAGGGTCGGGAAGTAATCAAGACGGTCTACGTACGCGACCGCCTGATCAACATTGTGGTCAAATGACAAAGGAAATCGGTGTTACGACCCCCCTCGCGCAGATCCTGCAATCCTAGATATGGAGGAGCAATGTACCGAGAAATCATATCCACAGAGGAAGCCCCTGCTGCCATCGGGCCATACTCCCAGGCGATACGCATTGGGCAATTTGTTTTCACCGCCGGGCAGATCGCCATTGACCCATCCACTGGCCAGATGGTCGAAGGAGGCATTGAAGGACAGACACGGCAGGTTTTAAAGAATCTCTCTGCCGTCCTGCAAGCCGCGGGCACGTCACTTGCACAGGTGGTCAAAACCACTGTCTTCCTAGTAGATTTAGGCGATTTCGCCGCCATGAACCGTGTCTACGCCGAGTTCTTCCCTCAGGAGCCGCCAGGACGCACCACGGTGCAGGTTGTTGCTCTACCTCGAGGAGCACGGGTGGAAATCGAAGCGATTGCTATCGTGCCGTAGAATTTGCCTTTTCGGGGATGTGGTTTTATAATTAAATATAGAGCCTATTAGACCAGGAGAGAGCATGGCAGAGCACAAGGCTACCTCGCATCCCTGGGGAGATGAGTCGCCCGGAGCCGATGGGACCCACCCAATGTATGCCCTGCTCGATGAGGCGTTGAACTACAAGCGGCCTCGTCGTGGGGAGGTGCTGAATGGTGTTGTAGTCAGCGTGAGCCCCTCCGAAATCACTGTGGATGTGGGGGCAAAATCGGAGGGCATTGTGTCAGGCCGGGAATTAGAGCAGTTGGATCCAGAGATACGCACCAATCTTCGTCCCGGTGACCCCGTAGTCGTGTTTGTGGTGAGTCCAGAGGACCGCGAAGGCAATATCCTTCTTTCGATTCGCCGAGCCCAGCTGGAAAAGGACTGGGCAGAAGCACAGCGAATCTATGAACGCGGCGAAATCTTTGAGGGAACGGTCTCTGGCTATAACCGTGGTGGCCTCCTCGTCCGGTTAGGAAAGGTCCGCGGCTTCGTCCCAGCCTCCCAATTAGTAAGTGTGGATTTTCCTCGCGGCGAGGGAGCAGATGTCGAACACTCAGAAGCGCTCAAGCAGGTTATCGGGCGTAAAATGCAACTCAAAATCGTTGACTTAGATCGCAATCGTAATCGGCTCATTCTCTCCGAACGAGCCGCCCAACGCGAGTGGAAAGAGGAACGCCGCGAGAAACTCCTGGCGGAACTGAAAGTCGGAGACATCTGCCACGGCAAAGTTACCAGCCTGTGTGATTTCGGCCTATTCGTGGATTTGGGCGGCATCGAAGGTCTAGTGCATATGTCTGAATTGTCGTGGGAACGCGTAGAAAAAGTCAGCGACGTGCATCAAATAGGCGACGAAGTGGAAGTGTACGTGATGGGCGTAGACCAAGAGCGGGGCCGAATCGCTCTCAGCTTGAAACGACTGCAACCGGAGCCGTGGTGCGCCATAGAACAACGCTACCAGGTAGGTCAGTTGGTCGAAGGGGCGACTATCACCAAGTTGACTAGTTTCGGCGCCTTCGCCAGATTGGATGATGGTATCGAGGGTCTTATCCACATCTCAGAGTTATCTCCTGAGCGGATTAACCATCCGCGCGAGGTTGTCAAAGAAGGCGATGTGCTCACCTTGCGCGTTATTCGCATTGATAGCGCCCGCCGGCGACTCGGGCTCAGCCTGCGCCGCGTCATCGAGGAGGCGGAAGCAGGCCTCAAAGCAAGCGAAGTGGAAGGCGAAGACGCTGCTGAATCTTGACGTAGGGCAAATTGGCATTGCGGATAATCTCGTGCGAACTTCTCATAGGTGAAGTGGCGTTAGGTCTCGGCTAGATATACCAAATTGACGTGCGGCGGTCTAGCCCGGACAGTCCGCTGGCCAGTTCCCGTGCACGTCAACGTTGACATCTCCCTACCGGCGGGGCTGGTGGAAGGCTTTGGCACTAGCCCCGTTCTTATTACGGGGAACCCAGCGGGTCAGGAGCACGTCAGTTAGTAAAAGTGCGTTCCGCAAATCAAGGCCACATTCGTCCGTTCAGAGATGGGAGAGGATTGCGTGATAGGAACCGGAGAGATCGAGAGAAAAAGGTGGAGAACCGTTGAGGAATACCACAGATGCTGTAGCCGATCCCTTTAGATACAGGTGAGCGAGTTAAGAGGGTTAAGAGATGGCAGATAAGTTGGATCGCTTTACGAAACGGGCCCGCCAGGCCCTGACCATGGCCCAAGAAGAAGCAGAACTTCTGTATCACCCATATATCGGCACTGAACACTTGCTTCTGGGCTTAATTCGCGAGGAGAATGGCGTGGCCGCGCGGGTGCTCAGAGATATGGGGATCACCCTATCTCATGTACGCGAGGCAATCGGACGTACCATCGGACGTGGGAGTGAGCCTGTACGCGGCAAGATACCACTTTCACCCAGTACGAAGCGAGTCATTGAATTGGCAGTGGACGAGGCACGGCGGCTCGGGCATTATTACGTGGGCACTGAACACTTGCTCTTAGGTTTAGTGCGCGAACCAGAGGGAGTGGCAGCCAGTATCTTGGAGAGCCTGGGAGTAGACCTAGAGCAAATACGAGAGGAAACAACACGCCTGATGCAAATGAGCCCGGCGCATCCCGCTGTGGACCGTGCCCAGGGCGTGAGCCCCAAAGGACAATCTCTGGTGGAGCAACTCGGGGTCGACCTAACCCAGTGGGCCCGTGAGGGTAAACTTGACCCCGTAATTGGCCGAGAAAAAGAGATCGAACGCGTAATCCAAATTCTTTCGCGGCGCACAAAGAACAACCCCGCCCTCATCGGTGAACCAGGAGTGGGGAAAACGGCCATCGTGGAGGGCTTGGCGCAACGCATTGTTGCGGGGGAGACACCAGAAACGTTGTTAGACAAACGGGTGGTCATGCTTGATGTGGGTTCGTTGGTCGCAGGAACAATGTACCGCGGTCAGTTTGAAGAGCGTCTGAAGCGCGTCATCGATGAGATCAAATCCACACGCAGCATCCTGTTCATTGACGAATTGCACATGCTGGTAGGTGCGGGCGCGGCCGGTAGTTCTGTGGATGCGGCGAATATTCTCAAGCCCGCGCTGGCCCGCGGTGAACTGCAGTGCATCGGTGCCACCACCATGGACGAATACCGGAAGTACATTGAACACGACGCTGCACTGGAACGGCGCTTCCAGCCAGTGATTGTAAGAGAGCCCACTGTGGAGGAAACCATCGAGATCTTGCGTGGCATTAGAGCCCGTTACGAAGATTACCACCGTTTACGGATCACCGATGAGGCGATTGAGGCAGCGGCAAATCTGTCCGCGCGTTACGTACCCGACCGCTTCCTGCCCGACAAAGCCATTGACCTCATCGACGAGGCAGCCTCACGGGTACGCACGTATAAGGCCCTACAGCCCATGGGGATGCGCAAAACCTTCTTGGCACTACAACGAATACAGCAGGAGAAGCAAAGAGCTCTGGAGGCACAGAATTTCGATGTGGCTGCTTACCTGCGCGACAAAGAAACGGATCTTCGCAAACAGCTGGAGCAAAAGCGATTGGGGTGGCGCCAAACTGTTGAGGAAGAGGGCCTTCAGGTCACTGCCGATGATATCGCCGAGATCGTTTCCATGTGGACAGGCATTCCAGTAGGGCGACTGACCGGCGGGGAGACGGAGCGACTCCTGCAAATGGAAACTGCACTGCACCAGCGCATTGTAGGTCAAGATGAAGCCATTAGCACAATTGCCAAAGCGGTACGCCGGGCGCGGGCTGGGTTGAAGGACCCACACCGCCCTATTGGTTCTTTTATCTTCTTGGGCCCCACCGGGGTAGGCAAAACCGAACTGGCCAAAGCGTTGGCAGAGTTTATGTTTGGCAGCGAAGAGGCACTCCTACAGCTCGATATGTCTGAGTTCATGGAACGGCACACGGTATCACGGCTTGTGGGGGCACCGCCCGGCTATGTTGGCTACGAAGAGGCCGGACAACTTACAGAAGCCATCCGCCGCCGCCCTTACTCGGTTGTTTGCTTCGATGAGGTCGAAAAGGCGCACCCCGAGGCCTTCAACATGCTCCTGCAAATCATGGAAGACGGCCACCTTTCCGACGCCAAGGGTCGGCAAGTGGATTTTCGCAATACCATCATTATCATGACCTCAAATGTGGGAGCCACCCTCTTGACCCGCGAGACCGCGATGGGTTTCAATGTGCCGAGGGATGAGATCAAAGCTGCTGAAGACAGTTACAAGCGCATGAAGGAGAAACTACTGGAGGAATTAAAGCGTACTTTCCGCCCAGAATTTCTCAACCGCGTGGATGCGGTCATTGTATTCCGCGCTCTCACTCGTGACCAGATCAAGCAGATTGTAGGCATGAATATTGCGGAGGTAGAGAAACGCCTTGCAGATCAGGATATCCGCCTGGAACTGACTGAGGAAGCCAGGGATTTGCTGGCCGACCAAGGGTATGACCCGCAATTTGGAGCTCGGCCCCTGCGTCGCACCATCCAGCGTCTAGTAGAAGACCCATTATGCGAGGGTTTACTGGCGGGGGAGTTCATGCGAGGTGACACTATATCCATCGTCCGGGAGGGAGATGAAATCGTCCTTCGGGCTAAACGCGAGGAGCCTGACGCGATCGCTACTCTCCCTTTAAACAATTGATCAGGCTGAACAGGAGAGCGATTCTGTGCCCAAGGCTAAAACCGTCTTTGTTTGCCAGCAATGTGGCTATGAATCCATCAAGTGGGTTGGGCAATGTCCGGGTTGCAATGAATGGAACACGCTGGTAGAGACCATGCTGTTCAAGGAGAGTCCCACCTCTTCTCTCCCTGCCATAGTGACACAGCCCCCACGCCCCATCGCTGAGATTGCTCAGGGTGGATTTCAACGTTTGCCCATCCCCATGGAGGAGTTCAATCGCACCCTCGGTGGCGGCATTGTGCCAGGCTCGGTTATTTTAGTCGGCGGGGACCCTGGCATTGGCAAGTCCACTCTCTTACTACAACTTTCCGCACTTTTGGCTGAGGATGGTCGCAAGATCCTCTATGTGTCCGGTGAGGAATCGGCCGAACAGATTAAAATGCGCGCCGACCGTCTCGGCATCGTAAGCGGTCCCCTGTATATCCTTGCCGAGACCAACCTCGATGCCATACTGTTGCATATAGAACAACTCAGCCCCAGCATGGTGGTTGTGGACTCTATCCAATCGGTGTATTTAGAGGGGCTCACATCCTCAGCAGGAAGCATCAGTCAGGTGCGAGAATGTGCGACCGCTCTCCTGCGGCTAGCCAAGGCACATCATGTGCCCATATTCATCATTGGCCATGTGACGAAGTCAGGTGCTATTGCCGGGCCAAGGGTTTTAGAGCATATGGTGGACACGGTTTTGTACTTGGAGGGGGAGCGCTTCCATGCCTATCGGTTGCTGCGGAGCGTGAAGAACCGCTTCGGCTCGACAAACGAGGTAGGGGTGTTCGAAATGCAGCAGGAAGGATTGGTGGAAATCTCCAATCCTTCACAGGTTTTCCTGGCTGAGCGGTTGGTCGAAGCGGCCGGTTCGGCTATTGCCGTCACAATGGAGGGAACGCGGCCGATCTTGGTGGAGGTGCAAGCCCTCACCAGCACAACTACATTTGGGCTACCGCGCCGCACTGCCAATGGCATTGATTTCAACCGACTCCTTCTACTAACCGCGGTGTTAAGCAAAAGAGTTGGATTGGGCTTATCCAATCAAGATATTTATGTCAATGTGGTGGGGGGCCTGCGCATCACCGAGCCTGCAGTAGATCTGGCGGTAGCAACGGCTATCGCATCGAGTTTCCGCAACCTACCTATCGCGTCGGATCTGGTACTGATAGGCGAGGTTGGTCTATCCGGCGAACTGCGCTCCGTGGGACAGGTGGAGAAGCGAGTGACAGAGGCAGCAAAGTTGGGGTTCCAACGGTGCTTGATGCCCAAATCTACCCGTCTGCCCCCTGGGTGGAAAACGGACATCGAGATATGCCGTATCCGATCGTTAGGTGAGGCACTGGAGGCCGCTTTAGTGCACTAAAACACCTGCACTAAAGGACGTTGTTGACAAATCGCAATTCATGAGTTATAGTCAATACAGAGGGGCTAACACGCCCAAACGCACTTATCCTGTCTTTTTCTAACCGAATAGTAATTATCCCTTATTTATCAATACCGGAACACATCAGCAGGATCTGAAATATCCAAAGCACAGAAATTGACATAGCGTAATCGTAGTGTCCACTGTCGAGATCTGGTTTGAGTGTGCTTGCGGTTGGCACACTTTTTTCATTCATTGATTAGGAACTTTTTGAGGGAAAGGGTAGCACATCGCATGGTGATCACTGGTTAAAGGAGGATATTGTTATGAGGGACAAAATCGAACCTATCGCTAGAGTTATCGGGGCTTTGGTAATGGCTGCTCTAGGCTGGCAGTTAGGGATCTATCTGCAAGAGTGGTCCACCCTGCCCTCGCTACAAGGGCTATTTGCTTTACTTGGCCCCACTATAAGTTTGATAATACCTTATGTTCTCGGCCTGGTAGGTGGCATTCTGGGCCTGGCTTTCACGCCACACGTCACGACGCGGCCATTTTTCTGGGTGCGTGACCGGATCCGGGAGGCAACAGCACACACTATAGTAGCAGGTATCATTGGCTTAATAGTTGGACTCATCCTTTCGGCTCTTTTATCCCTGCCTCTTTCACTGCTTCCGTATCCCCTGGGACGCATACTTCCGTTCGTAGCGGCTGTGGTCTTCGGGTATCTGGGCACCACCACCATGATGTCTCGGGGACGCGAGATCCTGGGACTGGTTGGAATCCGCCTCTCCTACGAAGGCGGTCGCGAACGAGGGGACATCATACTCTTGGATACGAGCGTGATCATTGACGGGCGCATCGCTGATATTAGCCAGACAGGGTTCATCCGCGGCACATTAATTGTTCCCCGGTTTGTGCTCAATGAGTTACAGCATATTGCTGATTCGCCAGATATTCTGCGCCGCAACCGCGGTCGCCGCGGTTTGGAGATACTGAATAGGATGCAGAAGGATCACGCTGTCCCCGTCCAGATATCTGACATGGATGCTAAGGAAATCCGAGAAGTGGATAGCAAACTCGTGAAACTCGCCCGTGACCTCAAATGCCCTATTCTCACCAACGATTTCAATCTCATCAAAATCGCCGAGTTGCAGGGCGTCGAGGTGTTGAACATCAACGCGTTGGCCAATGCGGTCAAATCCGTTGTCTTGCCTGGGGAAACCATCAGCATACAAGTCATCCAGGAGGGCAAAGAGTTGGGCCAGGGCGTAGGTTATTTGGACGACGGTACAATGGTAGTGGTCGAAGACGGACGGCGCTACATCGGCGAAACGATCGAGGTAACAGTCACCCGTGTGTTGCAGACTATGGCGGGGCGGATGATCTTTGCCCAACCGGAGGCCAAGACCAGTCATTAGGGGTAAGAACATGCCCATTGTTACAGTTTCCCGACAACTAGCGAGTGGTGGTCAGGATATCGCCGCGGGGATCGCGAAAGCGCTCAACTTACGCTTCGTAGATCGAGAGATAATTAATCGTGCGGCTATTCAGGCAGGTGTCCCAGAAATGGCCTTACACGAACTCGAATATGAGGGACGCCGTGGAGTCATTGAGCAGATCATCGATGTGCTTAGAGCGATGCCAGCCATCCCTCCCATTGACTCGACACGCGAGAGCGAGATAAGGCCACCGGCAACTGTGCCCCTGAGCGGAATTTTCACACCTCCTTTGCCACACGTGGGAACCACTATGGACGACTACGTGCGCATCGTAGGGTTGGTGATCTTAGATCTGGCGAAACAAGGGGACGTAGTCATTGTGGGGCAGGCAGGCCAGGTGCTGCTCAAGGACCGCCCCGATACTCTGCACCTTCAAGTCATCGCTAGTATGTCTCGTCGCATCAAAGTCCTTATGGAACGCGAGGGCCTGACTCACCGTGAGGCAACGGAGCGCATCACCGCTAGCGATCGCGCTCGTGCTGACTATCTCCGCCGGTACTACGGTGTGAACTGGCTTGATCCCCAACTTTATGACCTCGTAATACGGACGGATCACATCTCGACTCACGCGGCGATCCAACTAGTAGTGAACCTGATTATTGAGCGATCGCTACGGGATAGCCTAAACAGAGAGGTCTAGTGAGATGCTGCTCTGCACTCTCCACGACTGTGTGCTTCTCTGGGCGGGTAACTCATCTGCGCCTACATAAGTAAGAAGGTAGACGAAAGGCAGTAAACCACACAGCATGTATCAGGAGGAAACAAGGGAAATGGGCCTTAGAGTTTACAACACCTTGACACGCCAGAAGGAGCCATTTGAACCCCTGGAACTGAATAATGTCAAGATGTACGTGTGTGGTCCCAATCTCTATGGCCCATGTCATGTAGGGCACGCGATGTCATATCTCTCTTTTGATATGATCAAGCGTTATCTACAGTACCGCGGCTACAACGTGATTCACGTGCAGAATTTCACCGATGTGGAGGATCGCATCATTGCTACGGCTCGATCACAGGGCACAACAATAGGGGCATTGGCGGAAATATACATCGACCGTTTCTACAAGGAGATGGACGGCCTCAACATCAAACGCGCTGACTTCTACCCCCGTGCTACAGAGGTCATCCCCAAGATGATCGAGATCATCTCCACACTTATTGCCAAGGGACACGCCTACGAGTTAGACGGCGATGTATATTTCAGGGTCACCAGCGACCCAGACTACGGCAAGCTGTCCAGACGCACGCTGGAAGAAATGCTGGCCGGTGCGCGCATAGAGGTAGACGAGCGCAAGGAGCATCCGATGGACTTCGCTCTGTGGAAGGCGTCGAAACCTGGGGAACCAGCATGGGACAGCCCCTGGGGACCGGGCCGCCCCGGCTGGCATATCGAGTGTTCCGCCATGGCCATCCAGTTCTTGGGCGAGCAGATTGATATCCATGGTGGCGGGCCGGATGTGATCTTTCCCCACCACGAGAATGAGATCGCCCAGTCCGAGAGCTATACGGGCAAAGTGCCTTTTGTGAAATATTGGCTGCACAACGGTCCATTGCGCCTGCGTGAGGAAGAAGAAAAGATGACCCGCCACCTAGGCAACTTCATCAGTTGCCGCGAAGCGCTGGAACTCTATCAACCAGACGCGATCCGCCTCTTTCTTCTCTCCTCACATTACCGCAGCCCGATTACTTGGAAGGACGCTGGGGTGCGGGCCGCCGAGCGAGGATTGGAGCGAATGCGTGCAGCATTGCGTGATATGCCCGACGTAGTACCAGCCAGCGGTGGCAACGACGCGCTCAGTGATATCGCACGACAGACGAAAGCAGTGTTCATTGAGGCCATGGATGATGATTTCAATTCGCCGCGAGCGATCTCGGGTTTGTTTGAGTTAACCCGTGCTATTAATCAGGCGCGCGAAGAGGGAGTCAGTGTCGAGAGTCTGGCTTTCGCCCAAGGAGTGCTGAAAGAATTGGCCGGCGTTTTGGGGTTGACACTGAAAGAGCCCGAGGTCCCAATGCAAGCCGAACCTTTCATCCAACTGCTTGTGGATATACGTTCGGAGCTGCGGGCAGCCAAGCAGTGGGCACTGGCCGATCGTATCCGCGCTCGGCTGGCCGAATTGGATGTGGCATTAGAAGATGGCCCCCAAGGAACGAGGTGGCGGTTTGTCAAACGATGACGCGATAGGACGATGATCGAGATCCTATACGGGCGTAACGCCGTTCATGAGGCCCTGCGTGCAGGACGTCGCAAAGTCATGGAAGTGACTCTGGCTGAAGGCGTCAAATTACAGGGAACGGTGGCCCGTCTGGTGGAGTTAGCCCGACAGAAAAGGATACCCCTCAGGCAAGCACAGCGCCGACAGATGGATACCCTCGTTCGCGGGGCCAACCATCAGGGAGTGATAGCCCACGCCAGTGTCTATCCGTACGCTGAAGAGGAAGATATCCTGGGCTTGGCTAGCGAACGTGGCGAAGCCCCCTTTGTATTAGTGCTTGATTGTTTGCAAGATCCTCAGAATCTCGGAGCGCTCCTGCGCACGGCGGAGGCAGTAGGGGTGCACGGCGTTTTCATTCCTCGCAACCGCGCTGCCGATATTAGCCCTGCCGTTTCAAACGCCTCCGCGGGAGCAGTTGAACACCTGCGCGTGGCCCGAGTCACCAACTTGGTGCGAGCGATGGAAGCCCTGAAAAAGGCAGGGGTCTGGGTGATAGGTGTGGAGGATGTGCCTGGGGCCCTCGAATATCGCACTGCGGACCTTGACCGGCCGCTGGCGCTGGTGATAGGCAGCGAAGGTGAAGGGCTACGGCGGCTGGTACGTGAGCGCTGTGATTTTCTCGTTCGGCTGCCTATGCGCGGGCAAATCCACTCTCTCAATGCAGCGGTCGCTGGGTCCATTATCTTGTACGAGGCTTGGCGGCAGAGGGAGCAGGCCTAGTTGCCGACAACAAAAGGCGGGCCTATGGGCCCGCCTTTTGGTTTCACCACTACTGTTTCTCGTATGGCTCCCCGTCTGCTGCCGGCGGAACGGCTCGCCCCACTACGCCTGCCAAGACGATCATAGTGACCAGATAAGGAGCCATCAACAAGAATTCGGAGGGAATAGGTACTCTCAGAATCTGCAGCTTGATCTGCAAAGAGTCCGCGAACCCAAAGATGAGCGAGGAGGCGAAGGCACCAAAGGGATTCCATTTCCCAAAGATCATCGCTGCCAGGCCGATGAAGCCCTTGCCCGCAGTCATGATCTCATCGAAGCGGCCCACGGAACCTATTGTGAAATAGGCTCCTCCGATGCCAGCGATCATGCCGCCTAAGATGACGTTGACGTAGCGCACCAGAAAAACGTTAATGCCCAGAGTGTCGGCAGCGCGAGGGTGTTCGCCTACAGCCCGGGTCCGCAGACCCCAAGGCGTGTAGAAGAGCACTATATGCACAACTACTGTAAGAATGAGCATCAGGTAAACGATGATCCCATTCTCAAAGAAAATAGGTCCTAGGAGGGGGATTTTCGATAGAAGGGGGATAGGAATGACCGGGAATGTGCCTGAGTTGTTCAGTCGATCGATATTTTTCTCCAAGAAACGAGCGCTGATAAAACTGGTGGCTCCTGTGGCGAAGATGTTGATAGCCGTAGCGCTAACAATCTGATTTACTTTGAACTTAATAGCCATCACAGCGTGGATAGCGGCGAAGATCGCTCCGGTGAGGATGCCGGCCCCAAGTCCTAAGTAAAGGTTCTTGGTGATAGTAGCGACGATCACCGCTGCCTGAGCCGACAGAAGCATGATGCCTTCAATGGCAATGTTGACTACACCACTCCGTTCGCTCACCACACCGCATAGGGCGGCGAGGGCGATGGGGGTGGCCCTGACCAATGAACTCCCCAACATACCCACCAAGTTAAACGATTTGCCACGAGCAGCCCAAGTGAGAAAGGCAACCACAAAACAGATGGCTATGACGCCCAATACTGCGTCGGCGGAGCGGAAGCCGCGCGCGAGTTGCCAGCCTCCGAGAAGGAGAGCGATAGACCCTAGAATATAAATGGTGGGTTGCACAGGCAAAACCAGGTCCGGTATCGGAATGGCCTGGGACACCCAGCCCGGATTAAGGCCGAATTTGGCCTGCTGTCCTGGTTCGAGTCCCCTCCCAAAGAAAAGGAGTATCGCCACACCAAAGGCGAGGAAAAGAATACCCATCCACTGGCTGCGATTCAGAAAGGCAGCCCTTGCTCGCGGTCGCACAGCACTGATAGCCATAGATAACCCTTCCTACAAGTAATCGAAAGAACGGAAACCCAATTGAGTTGCAGCCGCCTGAGCCCTCACTTCCCCCATCCCCGAGTCAGGACGACTTCTTCTATGCGTTCCACTCGGATGCGGTAGAGCCAGCGAATAGTAGCCGGGGCAGCCACGAACATAATGACCAATCCTTGGATGATGGAGATGATATCAATGGGAATGCCGGCCAGGGACTGCATACGAGTGGCTCCACTGCGCAACGTGCCGAACAACAAGGAGGCCAAGACGACGCCCCCGGGGTGACTCTTGCCCAACAGAGCCAGGGCGATGGAGTCAAAGCCATAACCAGCAGAGAACCCTTGTCCTACCCAGTGGTCTACCCCCAGGACCTGACTTGCCCCAGCGAGGCCGGCCAAGGCCCCACTGAAGACCATGGCTAAGATAATATTGCGAGTAATGCTCATCCCAGCATACCGAGCCGCCCGAGGGTTGGCGCCCACCGTCCGAATTTCAAAACCTAGAGTGGTCTTGAAGAGGAACCAGTAGACCAGGCCCGCAATGGCGAGAGCCAAGAAAAAACCGGCATGGAAACGGATCGGTGAAGGGAAAAACCGCGGCAGGGTGGCAGTGGGTTCGATATTAGGAGTGATAGGTCGGTAGCCGGGAGCCTTCATAGGGCCATTGAGCAGCCAATCGCTCAATCGAAAGGAAATCCAGTTCATCATGATGGTGTTGACCACCTCGTGGGCTCCGGTCTTGGCTTTGAGATAGCCGGGGATGGCAGCCCAGAAAGCCCCTCCCAGTGCCCCAGCCAGGATAGCCAGCGGAAGATGGATGAACTGAGGAAGGCCAGTAATGCTATATCCAACCCAGGCTGCTGCCAATGCCCCGATCCCAATCTGTCCCTCCGCGCCAATATTGAACAAGCCACAACGGAACCCCAAGGCGACGGCCAGGCCGCCAAAGATATACGGAGTGGAAGCCACCAGACTCTCTGTGATAGGCCAGATGGCACGCAGGAATGGTGCATTATCCCCTGTGCTCCGATAAATCTGGATGGCCTGATAGAGTTCTTTCGGGCTTCCCAGAGAGCCATAGAATAGGGCACCGTACGCACTGGCAATAGACCTCCAGGTAGCAGCCAGGGCCGTACCCGGTGCACGGAGGAAGTTACCATACGCCGCTATCACATTCGCGTCCGTGATCGCAATGACGATCGCTCCAATGACCAAGCCAGTGAACACCGCTAACGCCGGCATCATCAAAGTCTGAAGAGTCTGAGATGTTGTCGGCTGGCGTCCCTTTTCTCCCAGAGATCCCCTTCCCTCTCTTCCAGATGCCAATTCGGATGTTTCCTCTACTGTTCTTTCGTCCAAGTCCAACTCCTTGTCACTTCACGGCGACCACAGTTGGTTACCCTAAAAGACCCGTTCTACTACTTCTTCTCCTTCGATGGTCGGAGGAGCAGCGAGCGCCGCTTCAGACGGTTCAACTCCAGCCATCAATAAGCCTAAGTATTTTTTGTTGACTCCCTTGGCGGGCACGATGTCCATAATGCGGCCTTTATACATTACGGCGATACGATCGGACAAAGCAATGACCTCGTCCAGTTCTGGGGAAACCAAAAGTACCGCTGTTCCTTCAGACCGTTTCTGGAGAATACGCTGATGGATATACTCAATCGAGCCCACATCTAAGCCTCGGGTGGGTTGAGAAGCGATGACCAGCCTGACAGGGCGGGAGAACTCTCGGGCCACGATCACTTTCTGTTGATTGCCCCCGGAGAGGGTAGAGGCTGGTACGAAAACGCTGGGGGTACGCACATCGAATTCTTCTACTAGTTCCGAGGCCGTGGCGATGACCGACTCTTCCTGAACAGTGATACCCTTGGCAAAAGGAGGCAGGTAGTAAGTGCATAACACCAGATTGTCGTGAACAGGGAAATTGAGGACAAGACCATCTCCTTGACGGTCTTCTGGTACGTGAGCCACCCCCTTTTCCAGTATATGGCGAGGCGAAGCATAAGTGACATCGGTTCCTAAGATGCGTATTTCGCCAGCAACAACTGGGCGCAGCCCGGTAAGAGCCTGTACTAACTCTGTCTGCCCATTGCCCTGAACCCCAGCAATGCCCAATACCTCTCTCTCTCGAACCTCAAATGTCACCCCATTCACAGCCATGTGTTGACGATCATCTAACACTTGTAGATCCCGTACTTCGAGAACCACCTCACCAGGGGGCGTTGGTTGTTTGTGCACCACCAATTCCACCTGCCGACCCACCATCATGGCTGCCAACTCTGCTTCGGTGGTCTGAGCCGGCGTAGTGGTTCCCACCACGCGCCCGTTACGCAACACTGTGATGCGATTGGCGATTTGAAGGACTTCCTTCAACTTGTGTGTGATGAAAATAATGGATTTTCCCTGGTTGACCAAGTTCAACACGGTCGAGAAAAGACGTTCCACCTCTTGCGGGGTGAGGACCGCCGTGGGCTCATCTAAGATCAGGATGTCGGCCTCCCGGTAAAGCAACTTGATGATTTCCACCCGCTGCTGTACCCCAACCGGCAGATCCCTGATATAAGCATCGGGATCCACTTCCAGCCCATATTGCTGAGAAATCTCCCGGATGCGGCGGGCTGCCGCTTGCTTATCCAAAAAGGGGCCGCGAGTGGATTCTATACCCAGCATCACATTTTCAGTCACCGTGAGGGGGGGGACTAGCATAAAGTGCTGGTGAACCATGCCAATGCCTTGGGCGATAGCATCGTTGGGGCTATGGATCTTTACCTCTACCAGCCCGTCTTTGGAAACAGCTGATTGTGAGATCGGAGACTGTTTGCGGGGGCGCAAAAAAATCCGTCCCTCATCAGGCTGATACAGCCCATAGAGAACGTTCATTAAGGTGGTTTTGCCAGCGCCGTTCTCTCCCAAGAGGGCATGAATTTCGCCTTTCTCCAAGGTCAAATCAATATGATCATTGGCCAACACTCCCGGGAAGGCCTTCGTAATGCCTTGCAACTCGAGGACTAGGGGCATTAAAACGCTCCTTAAAAATGCTTCTCACAACAGATGAAAAACAAGACGATTTATGTCACCACTGCAGATAAACAAGTCTCTTGGGGACCTCCTCACATACGCACTTTGAATCATTGCCGGAGAGAATCAGCCCAAGAAACAACATACAGAACGACCACAGAGTATGTGGTTCGGGCCAAGGCTAACCCTTGGCCCGAACCTCTTTTGCCGGTTACAAAGGGCTACAGCCCCAGCACACCGTTCACAGTGATGGTGCCATCAATGAGGGCCGCCTTGATCTCCTCTAGTTCTGCCTTGAGGGAATCAGGTACCTTGGCGTCGAATTCATGGAACGGTGCGATGCCCACGCCGTTGTTCTTCAGGGTGCCCACATACACCCCACCCTTGAAGTTGCCCAGCGCAACCGCCTTGCAGGCCTCAAACAC